>JBAVPI010000950.1:0-5429 GCA_049692915.1 Pyrinomonadaceae bacterium | reverse complement strand
TGGAGGTCGATAGGATCGGAACGTTTAAGACAATACCGAAAAGGGAAAGGCGCAACGCCATGCCTTCAGCTCCTCAGATGTCTTTGTTTGAGTGATCGGCAGAGATCTTACATGGAAGGATTCACTTACGGCTCCTTCGCGAACCCTTCGCATAAACCGCGGAAGTGTACTAACTAGCCTCACACCTTAATCTTTAGTAGCGCGGAGGGACGGCAAGGGCGAACGAAAAGCGTCTCAAGATATTTCAACTTTAGATGATTTAAATCTTTCGACAGACGCGTTCTTTAAGTAGTATCTTCACGGCAACTCATTGATAAACTATGCGAATCAAGAGTAGAAAGTGAGCAGCAGACAGGCGACAGCAAGTTTGCCGTAGCAATGGACTAACAATCCGTTAGTGGAACGCACTCGTGAAGCGTTCTGCAAATTGGTTCTTTGAATCATCCACCCGAAGAGACTCTCCAGCGGCTGACGGATGCTCGAAACAAACCGGTTGAGCAAAGTCGGGACGTTGGTTTCCGGCTCGTTCCTGCGCCGTTTGTATGGGGTCAGCAAATGGGTTCCGCGCGCCGCGAGAACTGCTTTGGTCTCAGCGTCGGCGTAAGCCTTATCAGCGAAGAGGCCGTAACCGCCAAGCGTCGGGTTAAGCCTATCCCAAAACTATTAATCGGTAGAGCTGCAACGTAAAAGCAAAGTGAATCAACGCCACATAGTTCTTATCACTCTTCTCCCATCGCACCATCAATCGGCGGTGGCGGTTGAGCCAACTGTGGGTGCGCTCGATCACCCATCGCTTGGCCTTGTACCTGTGCCTGCCCGTGTCAGGGGGCGCTCCCCTGTACGGGATGTGCGCCGTATAGCCCCGCTCTGCAAAGCCCTCTCTCACATCATCAAAGTCGTAGCCTTTGTCGGCGCACAAGTGCTGCGGCTGGCTCGTGCTCGGCTCAGGCCGCTCAACCGCGATGGCATCAACGGTGTGCAGGGCAAACTTCTTGTCGTGCCGGTTCGCTCCCGTAACGTAAAGGCCGAGGGGTGCGCCCCTCTGGTCACAAACAACGTGCCGTTTCGTGCCCGATTTGGCTCTATCTGTCGGGTTCTTGCCAGTTTGCGGGCCGCCCAATGGAGCCTTCGTCGTGGCGCTATCAAGCGCTTGCCAAAGCCAACGGATGCCGCGCTTGCTGTCATACTCACGCAGGAGCAAACGCCACAGTCGAGTGAAGACTCCGCGCCTGCGCCACTGTTGGAAGCGGCGATGAAGAGTCGAACCGCTGCCGTACTTCTCCGGCGCGACTTTCCATTGGCAGCCAGTCAGAAGGACATAGAGGATGCCGTTGAAGACCACGCGATAAGGCACAACGGGGCGACCCGGTGTGTCAGGCGGCTTCTCTTTGCCCAAGAGCGGTTTGATCTTCTTCCACAAATCATCGGGAATATGCCATATTGTTTTGAGGGTGGGTTTGGTAGCCATTGCTCTGTTCGTCCAAACAAAGCATACAGGCTGCTGATACTCGCCCTCTAGTTTTTAGGATAGGCTCTAAGTTCGCGCAAGGCTGAGAGGTCGTGTTGCGAGGCGCGCGTGAGAGCCAAGCGTTCCGGCAGTGGCAGTCGCCGAAAGCGGCGGGCGGCAATCAGATGCAACTTCACGCCCCTGTAATGAATTTGCTTGGTGGCACAAAAGCCGGTGTCTGCTAGTTGACGAACTACGCGCCCGCGGTTTGCACGCGTTCCCATCGCCAGCATGATGGGCAGGCTATCAATGAGACGGTCTGCGGTGGCTTCGACGCACCGACCCGCACTCGTCAACTGTTGATTGATGAGCAACTCGAAGGCCGGGGACAGTTCGTTGACTCGTCGGTTGAATGCTTGATAACTGGGCAGCGCAGGAAACCACTCGCGCCAATGCGCGACGACATAATCGTAGAGGCGGCGGTGTGTAGTGTGACCTTGCAGATGCCCGAAGATGTACATCGTCAGCAGTTCTTCGTCCGTAAAAGTGGGCTTGAAGTTACTCAAGCGTTGATGTTTCAAGACCGCTTCAGTATCGTAGAGGCGGCAGATTAAGAGGTAGAGTTCGATAAGTTTGTTTTCCACAAACTCAATCTTATCAACCGCACCGCTGATCTGCCTTTTCTACTCTTGATTCGCATAAACTATCTCTACTTAGCCTTACGGGCAGATTCGTAATGAATCGCTACTTCATTAGTTACTCACCACAGGATGGTTTGGAGTTCGCGCTCAGGCTCCGCGACGAACTTGAAGCCGGGACTCCCTCCGTCCCCGTCTGGCTCGACAGGCGCGACCTCCAAGTCGGACAGGATTGGGATGCGACGATCGTCGAGGCGCTGAAGACGTGCCTCGGCCTCATATTCGTCATGACACGCGACAGCGTCGAGGACGAGTCCGTGTGCAAGCGCGAGTGGACGTACGCGCTCAGATACAAGAAGCCTATCATCCCGCTCAAGCTTCACGCCGACGCGGAGATGCCCTTCCGGCTCGCCCCGCGCCAGCACATAGACTTCACGCGCGCTCTCGAATCCGACGAAGAGTTCAACGCGGCGCTCGCACGCCTGAGCAAACACCTCGAATGGCTCGCCTCCCCCGAAGGCACCCTACAGGCCCTGAAGGACAGACTCGCCGACGCGCAGCGCGACATGCGACGCGCCAAAGACCCTGCGCAGCAGGCACGCATCGGGGACGACATAGAACAGCTGAAGAAGGACGTGGCGAAGCAGGGGGAGATAGTACATGACCCCAAGGGAGTCGCACGCCGCGTAGACGAGAGCATCAAGACCAACCTCGAACGCGAGCGCGGGCCCGAGCGCCCGGCCGACGGCGCGCAGCGGGGCAAGTTTATCAACCCGCCGCCGGGCCTCGCCCCGAACTACTTCCAGAACCGGCACGTCGAGACCGAAGTGCTCGGAAGTTTTCTGAAGGACGACGCCGTCCGCTTAATCACCGTCGCCGGTCGCGGCGGGACGGGCAAGACCGCACTCATCTGCCGTCTCCTGAAGTCGCTCGAAGGCGGGCAACTGCCCGACGACGGCGGCCCGCTGGAAGTGGACGGCATCGTCTACCTCAGCGCCGCGGGCTCGCGCCGCGTTAACTTCACCAACCTCTACTACGACCTCTCGAAGCTGCTGCCAAAGGAGGCGGCATCTCACCTCGACGCACTTTTCAGGAACCCCCAGGCGAGCACCGAGTCAAAGATAAGCGCGCTGCTCTCAAACTTCGCGTCTGGGCGCACCGTCGTCCTGCTCGACAACTTCGACGACTTAATCGACCGCGAGACGCTCAACATCATCGACGCCGAACTTGAAGAGGCGCTGCGCGCGCTGCTCGACCTCCCGCACCACACGGTCAAAGTCATCCTGACTACGCGCGTCGTGTCGCCCTCGCTCGCGCTCTTCCAGCCGGGCCGCCAGCGCCGCCTAGACCTCGACGAAGGGCTCGCTAGTCCCTACGCCGAAAACATCCTCCGCGAGATGGACGCCGACGGCAAAGTCGGACTGAAGTACGCGCCCGACGATTTATTAAGTGAGGCACGCGAACGCACGCGCGGCTACCCCCGCGCACTCGAAGCCCTCTTCGCTATACTCTCCGCCGACCGCGGCGCGACGCTTCGCGACATACTCGACGACACGACCAAAATCCTCCCCGAGAACGTCGTGCGCGAGCTAGTTGGCGAAGCCTTCAACCGCCTCGACATCACCGCGCAACAGGTCATGCAGGCGCTCGCCGTCTACGGCCGTCCCGTAACGCAAGTCGCCGTCGATTACCTGCTCGCGCCGTATCTGCCCGGTGCCGACTGCGCACCTGTCCTCAAGCGCTTGGTCAACATGCGCTTTGCGCGTCGCGAGGTGGGCCGCTATAAACTCGACCCCATTGACCGCGCCTACGCCCTCTCGCGCATCCCCGCAGACGAGCCCGACGGCGGCGACGAGGACGCCGCGCCGCCCTCCACCGAAGCACCGCCCTTCACCCTCGCCGCGCTCATGCGCCGAGCCGCAGAATATTTTACCCAACTCAGCCCGACGGCCGGGCAACAACAAACGCCGGAAGTGATGCCTGCGGGCCGCGTGGTGGGCGCGGAAATTTCCGACAGACTCTCTTACTCGTCGCAGATGGCCTTCAGAACGGCCGAAGCTCTTCGTTCTCGACTGCGTTCGGATCAGATTACGACGGAGATTCTACTCGCGGCACTCTTCCAGAAGTCCGACGGGCCGACGCGTAGAGTCCTGACTCTTTACACCACCCAAGAGGACGTTCGGGTCAAACTCGAAGGGCTGCTGGAGGACTACTACGGGAACGCCGTGCGACTTGACGAAGCGCCCGCCCCCGAAGATGTAGAGGTCGCTGCACTCCCCGTCTCGAATAATGTCCAGACAGTACTCAACAACGCCATGTCGTTCAGCGCGCGCACGGAGATGGGAGAGGGGCCCGCCATCCGCACGCGCCACCTGCTCGCGGCGTTGATCTCGACGCCGGGCTCCGTCGCAGGCGCGTGGATGGAAGACCTGTTCAACGTCTCGCAGGAGACCCTGGCCGCCGCTATCCACAACGCACGCGACTTCTCTTCCATACCGGAGTTGGTTTACGCCCTCGGCGCGGGGCTCGCCGGCGCGGAGGTCTTGCGCCGGGATGACGATGCAGCGGTGACGGCCCTAACCTTTGCCCCCGGCGGCGAGCTTCTAGCTGCGGGCTACTCAGACAGTTCGGTAGTTGTCTGGGACACCCAGCGCGGCAACGAGAGGTTAAGGTTATCCTTAAGAGAAACGGCCCTCGCGCTGGCGTTCAGCCCCGACGCGTCGCGGCTGGCAGTGGGGGACGCGGGCAGCGGCGTAAGGATTTGGAACCTGCCGGAAGTCCAATACTCAATTGAGGGAGAGAAACGGGGTGGGGTGACCCGAGCCCTGACGTTTAGCCCCAACGGGCGTCAGCTCCTAGTCCTCTCGGATGATTACGTCGAGTTATTCGAGACGGTCGTACTGCGAGCGCCCCTCTCTTTCGATAGCGAGAGGCCTATCACCGCCTTCTTCTCCCGCGAGGCCAGCCACATCTACGTGGTCACGGCCGACGGCGACATTAAACGTTACCCTATCCCCTCAGTCGAGGGCGCGAAGAAGCAGACGGGGGAGGAATGGCTCGAGGCTGTGCCCGTGGGCGGCGAAAGTTTTCTCGCCGTCAGGCGCGACGGGGTCGCCACGCTCTGGAACGCCGAGCTAGGGGAGGCCGAGCAGTCTTACAATATCCAACTGCAAATACTGCCGGTCATACAGTGGACATCGTCCGTCGTGATGTCGGCGTCGGCCGACGGCCGACACGTCGCGGGCGTCGCACGGGACAGGTCGGTCAAAGTCTGGTCTTTGAACGACGGCCGGGAGGTCTTCAGTCATGTGCCGGACAGCAACGCTTCCGTGGCCGCCCTCGCC
>JBAVPI010000949.1:0-4627 GCA_049692915.1 Pyrinomonadaceae bacterium | reverse complement strand
AAGCTGGTGCGCCGCCTCGACCCTTCCGGCGCTGCTCCGTCGCCCATCGCTCGAACGATTTGTCGGCGTCGAAAAGCATCTCCAGACCCGCGCTGATGATCGCCCCGGCTTCCGGTTCTTCGCCTTCGACTTCGGCAACGAACGCTTTGTAATCCTCAAGCCGCGCGAACACCAATGCCTCGATCTGTGCCCGCTCGACCGTCTGAAACTTTCCGCGCTTGGCGCTGACTAGGGGCAAACTCTCCGCCGTCTCACCCGCCCCTCTCCGACCGCCTCTGGCTTCCTCCCGCGCCGTCCTCGTTTCATCTTTTGCCATGCTGTTTCGCCTGCTCCAATTCTCTTTTTAATGTCGGTCAAACTCAATTACTCGGACTCGCAACAGCGAGCTTCCTTGTCACATGGCTTTTTCAATTTTCATGCCACGCCGCGCTCTCTTCTCTGCACAGCTTTCCTGCGAAGCTCATGTTTTATGCTGCCCAAACTTTCATTCTCGCGCCTGCCTTGAGTGACTTTCACACCAGCAAATCAATTTCCATTTTCGTCACATTTATCGCTGCCTACAGGTAGAGGGTTTAAATGTTATCCGTTAAGCCGAAACTTCTTTTCTCGCCGTAGTTAGGTTTTCTTACTGGATAGCGTATCCGAAAGTTTTTGATACCCGTAAAGATCAACCTTAGTCGGCACACCACTTGCACTGATACCCGATAAGCATTTCGCGCTTACCGGATATCAAATAAGGAGTTGTTCAAGTGAAGCAGACCGACACAGATGCGAAGACTCCCGCGCCCGAAACTAACCCCGTGGCGCGCAAGAGAAGAAAGCGCAGGAGACAGTACACCGAGCGGATTTATGGCGCACGTCCTCTGTATGAAGACGCGCGCATCATTGACGAGTACGCGAGTCGAAACGGGTTGGATCGCGCCGAGGTTGTGAGGAAGGCGCTGCACATGTTCGCGCTTCGTCAGGGGATGAAGTACCCGTCGAAGGACGCGCTCCAAGAGATGCAGGAGAAAGTTTTTCGGGAGTATTTCGCCGAGCTTTTCGAGCGGGTGGAAGCGCTCTCACAGTCGCTCCGGGAGCAGCCTAACAATGGCGCTGACGGCGGTTTTGTGTCTCGCAATGAATATCTGTTGAACGGGCAGAATCCGGTACTGGATCAAATTTTACTGACCTCCACGATGGCGCTCCGCCTCCTCGTCAACTATCTCATTGACCCCCAACTGCGCCAACTCGATCCGGCGAACCCGGCGTCAATCGAACCTTACTTTCGAGACGCCGACCGGGGCACGGCGAGCTGGAGCAAAACGACCGCCGAGGTGGTGAGTCGCACCGGGAAAAAGATAGTCGGAGAGCTGAACTCAAGAGCCGCGAAGACTGAATCCGGCACGCCTGATACGTTGCAGGACGGCGCGGCAAGAAGGGCGACAATCGTGACTGACGCCGAAATCTCGGCGGCTCTGTAAACGAGAAAGTCGAGGCCGCAAAGCGTGAGCAAATCTCGCTTCATTCTGAAGCAGGCGAAGGTGTCGAGCGGTGCGTCGAGCGACCTCGCGCGCTACGTTGCGAAACATGATCTAGACCACCGCCGCGAAGGGCGCGGGGCGCGACCGCTCTTCACGGAGCGCTCGGATGATCTCACTTTTTGGGAAGCGCGGAAGTGGTTGAGCATCACGGGCGGCGAGCTTCCGCGCTAAGATGTGCTGCATTATGTCTTGTCATTTGAAGACCCGCCGGACTACCATAAATTAGGCGACGACGACCGTGAGCGCGCGACGGAAATACGCGCCGGGCTGCGTCTCGCGTTGAGCCGCGCCACCAAGGAAATCGGCGTCGAAGGCTGGCGATGGGCTGCCGGAATTCACCTCAACAGGCCGCACCCGCACGTCCACATTCTGCTCAACAAGAACGCCCTCTCACGCGAGACCGGAGACCTGACGCGCGTCCCGAAACTGCCCCGCCCGCTCGTCGCGCACTACCCCGACGGTGCTGAGGGTGCGCGCGAGTTCGACTACGGAGTAATCATCAACTCGTTCGCCGAACACGTTGACTTGCGGTTGCGCGAGCGCGCCCAAGAGCGAGTTTTAACTCCAGAAAAGACACGCGAATTCACACAATCCAAAGAGCGCCCGTCGCTCCAAAGCGACCGCATTCTGCTCGGTGAATCCATGCTGGCCCGCGCTGAACTAGAACGTCTCTCAGCGCAGCTTGCCTCGCGCCGCTTGAGCACGGGCAGGTCTCCTGAACATCTTGCGCGGCTCGAATTGAGGCTCAAGGACGCCCGCAATTACCACGAATCGCTGCAACCTCACGTCGATAATTTGCGCGCTCGCTACAAAGAGTCCGGTACGCCGCTCCCTCTGCCACTTCTCTCGCACACAGACGTGCGGAAGATGCAAGACACGGCAATCGAACGCAGAGACGCCGAGCGCATTCGCGTGCTGGAAAAGATTCGCACCTCTCTTGCCGCCGAGCGCGGTGAAGCAGTGCGCGACCCGCACGAACGCGCGCGACTAACTGCCCAACTGCGCGAAGTCGAGACGGACATGCAGGCGCGTGAGTGGCATGAACAAGAGTTCAGGAGGAGCTTCCACCTCGTCCCTTTCAACGTGGACGGCAAGCCTTTGAGCCTTGCCAGAATTGACTCGCGGTTAGAGCGCGAGCGCGTGAAGATCAGCTTCCTGCACACGGGAGTCGCGGCTTACTTCCCCTCTGAGCGGCAGGCCGCGCTCGGCGCGATGGAGCGGTTGCACTCGCTCCGACAGCGAGTGGAGGAACGCATCCACGGGCGGCAAAGAGAGTTGAACTCGGAGCGGGAGCAGACCGCCGCTACGGTCGAAGTCTTGCGCGAGATACGGGACGACGACACACGAACACACACAGATAACAGCCACGAAAACAGGCTCGAACCCGTCGCCCCGATTTATACCCGCGCCGAACTCGCGCGGATGGAATGGCGCGCCCACTTGATGCACGACGCCGCTCTTTTACGGGAAGTCCACGCGGCAAGAACGGCGGGCCGGGAGCGGCTTCCCAATGAAAAGCGTGAGCCAACAGAAGCTCTGGCCGCGCGCGCCTTCGCACATGAACTGATCGTCGGATTTGACCTTGAAGACGCGAGTGAAGCCAAAAGCCGGCAGGCGAAAAGAAGCCGCTTTACCCCCGTCGCCGCCAGTCTCCCTGACGGGTCAATCATCACGGGTTCGGTGCGCCAGACCGAAGTAATCACACGCGCCGAAGCGATCATCAACATCTTCGAGAACACACCCGAACGGCGCGAGCGCAACCAGTTGATCCGCCACGCCGCCGACGCGAGGGACGCCCACGCGCAAAGCCGATTAGAAGCCGTTTCAGAGTGTTTTGCCGTCGCCCATTTTATCGCCGAGGACTACCGGCGCGAACTAGCCCGCGAAGGGAAAGAACTCCCCGCCCCTGTCTTTACCGGGAGCGAATTAGAACGACTTGACCTTTACCAAACACATACGGCCAGCACGAAAGACCGCCTCCAACCGACCCACCATCACGACCGCAGCGAGCCGAAGTCGCTGGAATTTCAGCCGCGCGATTTTACCGGGCATACCCGATAAATCGCCCGCTGACAGTCCCCGGCGCGGTCGCGCAGATGCAACCGGAGGTTTCGCAAATGCAACCGCGCGGATTCGCAAATGCAACCGCTTCCCTCCCGGCAAAGCGTCACGCGGCTTCGATCAAACCTTCGAGAAATGCACGGCTATTGCTTAAGTTATGAACATTTCGAGGACACGCGATGGCGGAAAGCGAGAGGCGGCGACGGGCTGCAATGACGAGAGAGGATCACAAAGGCGGGGCGTGGATGAATTCTTCGCCTGAAGCCCGCCGCGCCCACGAAGAGATCGAAAGCTATGCAGACGAGCGTAACGATCTACGCGCGCTCTACACCCCGCAGGACGGGCGCACGCGCGCCGAACACGCGAGCCACCTCAACGCCATCTCGCAGGAAGCGCGCGATGCGTTCGAGCGCGGCGCGACCATCTACGGCGACACGCTCATCATCCCCCGCGGGAGTACAGGCAAGCCATCAAGCGCCGACCAGATTCGCGCCGGGACGCACACCCACGCCGTCCGCGAGTTCACGCCGCTCGTCGGCGAGAGCCAAGCTAAATCAATCGCGGCTGAGTTCGTCGAACTGGGGCGCGCCATCGCCGGGCGCACCGCGGACGGAACGACACGCCTCATCGTCTTCCAAAACTTCTACCACGAGATCACGCACGATCCTGCGACAGGGAAACGCCGCACGCCCGCCGAACAGGCGCGGCAGATCGAGCCGACCCTCGAACAAATGCGACACTTCGCGCACGCGATGCGGGCGGAAGAATGGAAGCGCGACAGGGCTGAGTTCTTAACGGTCGAAGACTGGGAGCGCGGCTTTGAGTCGCGCCAGCGCGACGCGGAACATGAGGCGCACGGGCGGCTCACCTATCGTATCGCGGAGATCGAAGGACTCGAACGGGAACAAGACGACACGGAGGAACACGAGCGCGGGCGCGCCGGGCTTGAGCCGGAACGAAACGAGATTGGCTCACTTCCCAATGTTGAGTACGAGCGCATCAGGCTAGACCGCGAGCCGCCGCGCCTGCCCGACGGATTGACC
>JBAVPI010000948.1:0-1829 GCA_049692915.1 Pyrinomonadaceae bacterium | reverse complement strand
GCGCGGCGGCGCTCCGAGATGTCGCGGGCGATGCCCTGCACGCCGACGGCCTGCCCGTCGCGATAGAGCAGGCGCGTGCTGATTTCAAGCGGAACTCTCCGCCCGTCCTTGGCGATGGCGGTCAGTTCATAGACGGTCGCGACCTCCTGCGTCGCCTTGCGCGCGATCATCGCGCGGGCGCGATCAACGTCTTCGGGCGCGATGACGTGCGCGATGTTGAGCCGCATCGCTTCGTCTCGCCTGTAACCGATGATGCGCTCGCCCGTCTTATTGAGCGACGTGAAGCGGCCCGCGAGATCGTGCGTATAGACGATGTCGTTGGCGTTCTCGAACAACTCGCGGTAACGCTCCTCGCTCTGGAGCAGGTACTGCTCGAAGAGTTTGTTCTCCGTCACGTCGCGCGCCACCCAGATAACGCTCTCGCCCGACATCGGCGAGACGGAGCCGGCGAACCAACGCGTGTGGCCGTTGAGTTCGAGACTGTACTCGACTTCGATGGCACGCTTCCCGCCGAGCGCCGCGCGGATGTAGCCGAGAAATTCGTCGGCGCGCTCCGGCGGAAAAACGTCGTGCAGACTTTTGCCGAGCAGTTCCGTTGAAGGCTTGATGAGAAGCGTCGGGTTGGTCGGGGCGATTTTCTGATGGCGACCGGCGGAGTCGAAGACGAGAATCACGTCTGGAATCGCCGCGAAGAGCGCGCTCAGTTCGGCGGCTGCGGCTTGCATCTCGGCCTTGACGCGGTTCGGCTCCGTGATGTCGCGAACGATGGCCTGAATGCGCCCGTCGTCGAGGCGGCTGGCGTTGATCTCGCCATCGAGGAAGCTGCCGTCCTTGCGGCGGAAGCGGCGATCAAGAAGGACGGTTCGCCCCTCCAGCACCTCTTTCATGCTAAACGGACGGAGCGCGAGGTCTTCCGCGTCAATCACGTCCTGCACATTGAGCCGCAAAAGCTCGGCCTCGGTGTAGCCCAGCATCTCGCAGCCCTTCGGATTAACCTGCAAATAGCGGCCCGATTCGTCGTAGATGAAAATGCCGTCCGAAGCCTGTTCGACGAGGACGCGATAACGCCGTTCGCTCTCGCGCAGGGCGGCTTCGGCGCGGCGACGCTCCGTCACGTCGTCGGCCAGCACGAGCAGGGCGCGGGCCGTGCCGCGGAACGAGATCAAGCGCAGGGTGACTTCGGCATCGAGCACCGCGCCGTCCCTTTTGACGAAGCGTGTCTCCAGCGTCGCCGTCCGGTCGCCTTCAAGCTCCGCGACGCGTGCGACGAGCGTGTCGAAGTTTTCCGCCACGCAGAGGCTGCGGAGCGTGAGGTGGCAAAAGGCGTCGCGCTCGTACTCGAAGAGGCGCGCGGCGGCTTCGTTGGCTTCGAGGCAGGTCAAAGTATCGGCGTCGCAGACCCACATGGGCCGGGGGGATTCGTCGAACAAGCGCCGGTAATGATCGCGGCGCGCGTCCGTCTCCCACGGCTTTTCCAGTGATGGATGGGCCTTACGAGTCTCTAAGGTCATCGAACGGCTCGCTCCTGACGATCACGTTTTGCAATCAGTAAATTAACGGACGGGGAAAGCTCAGGCAGACCGCCGATTCGAGGGGCGGACATGCGCAGCCGACGCTTGAGGGGCATCAGAGTCGCCAGCCCAACGCCACTATAACAATGATTCGAGGAAATTTGGAAGCGATAAAGATGATGACGAAAGGGCCGTCGAGTCTGTCACTGTCGTAAACCGGGGCGCATCCCGCGCTCGCGCTCGGCGGCCTGATCCTCGACCGGTTCGAGCGGCCAGAGCTGGCGCACGGCCTCTTCTAGCTTCTTGCGGTCTTCGGCC
>JBAVPI010000947.1:0-1768 GCA_049692915.1 Pyrinomonadaceae bacterium | reverse complement strand
GTCACGCTGATCTCTTACGAAACAGGGCCGCAAGCGAAGACCTCCGCGCGCGCCACGACCGACGCCGCGGGGCGTTATACCCTGACGAACGTCGCGCCCGGTCGCTACCAGATCATGCCCGTCGCCCCGACCTCGGTCGTAGTGGACGCTGACTATTATCAGCCCGGCAAGTCGCTCAACCTCTCCGCCGGCGAGTCTGTCGAAGACATCAACTTCGAGATCGTGCGCGGCGGCGTCATCACCGGGCGCGTGACGGACTCGGACGGTAAACCTCTCGTCGAAGAGAACGTGCAACTCGTCTCCGCGGACAACAAGACACCCACGCGCACCGCTTTCAACCCGTTTACCTTCAAGACTGACGACCGCGGCATCTATCGCCTCTACGGGCTGGCTCCGGGCCGTTACCTCGTCAGCGTCGGGCTGGACAAAGACGCGGGCGCGGTGCGCGCGGGCGGCTCAGGCAAGTTTTACCGGCGGACATTTTATCCGGGCACGACCGAGGAGGCGCAGGCCAAACCCGTCGAGGTGACGGCGGGCGGCGAGGCGTCCGACGTGGACATCACGCTCGGTAAGCCGACCGTCACCTTCAAGGCTGCGGGCCGCGTCGTCAACGCGGAGACGGGGCGGCCCGTGACCGGCGTGCTCGTCGGCGTCGGCCCGCTGGACAAACGCAGCAACAGCTTGATGAGTTTAGGCGCGCGGTTGCCCGTCAACTCGCTCGGCGATTTTCAAATCGAGAACCTCGCGTCCGGTCGCTATTCCGTCTTCGCCACCTCGCAGGATGCCACTGACTGGTACAGCGACTCCGCCGCTTTCGACATCGAAGACGCCGACGTGTCGAGCATAGAGGTCAAGGTTCACCGCGGGGCGACTCTCAGCGGGGTCGTCCAACTTGAAGGCGTGACTGATCGGGTTGTCGCGGCGCGCTTGCTCTCGCGAATCTCGCTGATGGCCTTCCCCGAACACCGCGACGGACTGACCATGCCGCCCGTCTGGATGCCGGCGCGCGCGGCATTGGACGGCAGTTTTCACATCAACGGCATCCGCCCCGGCAGGGTGCGTCTCTCTCTCGCCGGAGTGTCGGACGTGAAAGGTCTGATGCTCGTGCGCGTCGAACGCGAGGGCGTGGAGCAACAGAACGGCATCGAGATTGCGGAGGGTGCGCAGGTGACGGGCGTGCGCCTCGTCTTCGTCTATGGCACGGCGGTCGTTCGCGGCCAACTCAACTTCGTCAACGGCACGCTTCCGCAGGGCGCGAGCGTCGCCGCCAGCGCGCGGCGTCTGGGGACATCGGAGGTGAACCCCGCGGGGCGCTACGCGGAGGTGGACGCGCGCGGTCACTTCATACTGGAAGGACTCGCGCCCGGCGACTACGAGATCATCGTCCGTTCTTACTCGACGCGCGAGATGAAAGAGGCCAAGCAGCTAATCTCCGTTCCCTCAAGCGGCGAGTTGACCGTCACGCTCGCCCTCGACCTCGGCGAAGGGGCGAAGCCATGAGCCGCGCCTTCAAACACTCGCCCCGCCTGACGACGCACACGTCCCCCGCGCCGCGCCCCTTCGTGATGCGCTTCTTCGCGATGCGCTTCTTCGCGATGCGCCTCTTTGTGATGCGCCTCTTCGCCCTCATTCTCCTGCTTGTCGCGTCGAGCGCCGCGCGAGTCTCCGCGCAGCAACCCGCTCCGGTCGTCGTCAAAAGCGATTCGACCCACGCCGCCCCGACGCCCGCCACCGACAGGCGCGAGACGCACGTCAACACCGCCGATAC
>JBAVPI010000946.1:0-1602 GCA_049692915.1 Pyrinomonadaceae bacterium | reverse complement strand
CTTACGCCGTCATCGCGCGGCTGACGCCGCTCTTCGAGCAATACGCGCCCGCGTTCGCCCCGCGTCTGCGGACACAACTCTCCGCGCTCACGCCCGACACGCCGGAAAATCTTCGCGACCCGCGCGGGCGGCTGATGACCGAAGGACTCGTGCCGGAGGACGAGGGGCGGAGGGATCGCACACAGGACATCCTCAACCGCATCGCGACCGCCAAAACGAGCGACGAGCGCGACGAGCTTTACATGCAGGCCGCCTTCGCCGCGCGCGACCAGAACGACCCGGCCCGCGCCGCCGAGTATGTGGACAAAATCGAAGACCTCGATTTGCGCAAGCAGGTGCGCGCCTTTATGGCCTTCGCCGCCGTCAACCGCGCCGTCCGCGAAAAGAAGGCGGATGAGGCCTATCAGTTGTCGCGCGGAGGCGAGTTGACGAACGTGCAGCGCGCGTGGGGAATGACGGAGGCGGCCCGCCTGCTGGCGAAGACGGAACCGGGTCGCGCCGGAGAGATGCTAGACGAAGCACTCGTCGAGGCTCGTCGCATAGACGCGTCCACGCCCGACCGCACGCGCGCGCTCGTCGCCATCGCCACGCAGCTTGTTCAACTCGACCGGCCGCGCGCGTGGGAGACGATGAGCGAAGTCGTCAAGGCGTCGAACGCCGCTCCGGCTTATTCGGGCGAAGACGGCGGCCTCGTGGCGCGCGTCCAATTGAAGCGCGGCGCGGCGACGACGGAATTTCCCGTCCAGACCTTCAACCTGACGGAAATCTTCATGACGCTTGCCCGCGAGGATTTCAACCGCGCCGCCGACCTCGCGCGTTCGCTCACGGGTGAGTATCCGCGCTCAATCGCGACGCTCGCCGTCGCGCGCACAGCGTTCGGCAAAAAGGCATCGGAGCGTTAGTCATAGGCCACACGCCGCGAAGCGCGTCGCAAGATTAGGAGAAGAACGAAATGACCCGGCACAGGCTCTTTATCATCGCACTCTGCATCCTGTCGCTTCCCGCGACGCACATCGCGCGGCAAGCTCCCGCCGTCAAAACCGGTAAGCCTGCGGCGAAGAAAACGTCGAAGGGCACAGCAGCGGCGGCGGCAATCGAGGTTGACCCGATGATTGAGGTGCGGCGGACGACGGCCATCTCGCTCGTCAATTCTCTGGCCGACGAGGCGCGCAACTTTCGCGATCCCGTTTTGCGCGCACGCGTGCAGGCGCGCTCGGCGGATGCGTTGTGGGAGACGGACACGGAGAGGGCGCGCGCTCTGTTCAGACGCTCTTGGGAGGCGGCGGAGTCCGCCGACGCCGAAGGCGAACGGCGTGTCGAAGAGGAACGAAAACGGCAGACGGCGGAGCGCGGAAATTTTTCGGTTCAGTTGCCGCCGAGCCTGCGCACGGAAGTCCTGAGGCTCGCCGCGCGCCGCGACCGCACCCTCGGCGAAGAGTTCCTCGCGCAGATGGAAGAGCGGCGTAAAGATGATGCCGCGTCTTCCGCCACGAACGCGGATAAAGAGGCTGCGACAAAAAGCAATGATCCTGCGCTCCGGCCCGACCCGTTGGAAGGCTCGCCCGGCGTCGCCAAGCGTCTGGAACTCGCGCGCCAGTTGCT
>JBAVPI010000945.1:0-2415 GCA_049692915.1 Pyrinomonadaceae bacterium | reverse complement strand
CCCGTCACCCTACGCGCAACCACGCCCGGTCGGCGTGCGCCCCACAGCGAGGTAGCAAGAGCATTGACCGGGGACGAGTGACAGGCGACAAGCCTGCAACCACTCTCACATTCCCCGCCTCGTCATTCGTCATCCGTCACTCATCACCCCTTCTTCAGGAGTTTCGATTCATGCCAACATACGTTTTCAAAGGCCGTAACCGTCTCGGTGAAATGATCGTCGGCGAGCGACTGGCGGACAGTCGCGACCTGCTGCGGCAACTCCTGCGGCGCGAGCAGGTCATTCTCACCTCGGTCAAAGAGAAGGGCCGCGAGATCGCCGTCCCCAAGCTCAGCGGGCGCAAGAAAGTGAAGGCGAAGGAACTCTCCATCTTCACGCGCCAGTTCTCCGTGATGATTGACGCGGGCCTGCCGCTCGTTCAGTGTCTGGAAATTCTGTCGCAGCAGCAGGAGAACAAATTTTTCCAGCAAGTCCTGTTGCAAGTCAGGCAGGATGTGGAAGAGGGTTCGACGCTCGCGGGCGCGATGGCACGCCACCCGAAAGTCTTCGACCATCTGTTCATCAACATGATCGAAGCGGGCGAAGCGGGCGGTATTCTCGACCTCATTCTCCAGCGTCTCTCGACCTACATCGAGAAGGTCGTCAAGCTGCGACGCGATGTCGTCTCCGCGATGATCTACCCGTCGGCAGTGATCGTCATCGCCATCGCCGTGGTCGCCGTGATTATGGTCTTCGTGATTCCGTCATTCCAGAGCATCTTCGTCGGACTGCTCGGCCCCGGCGAACCGCTCCCGCTGCCGACACGCATCGTTGTCGGCATCAGTGAATTTCTCGCCGGAGTCGGCGGCATCATCATTCTGGTCGGCATCTTCGCGTCCGTCATCGGGATTCGCTCCTACTACAAGACGCCGCGCGGTCGCCACCAACTCGATTCGCTCCTGCTGAAGATTCCGATCATCGGCATCATCCTGCGCAAGATTTCCATCGCGCGCTTCTCGCGCACACTCGCGACGCTGCTCTCGTCGGGCGTACCCATCCTTCAGTCTCTCGACATCACTGCGCGCACCTCCGGCAACGTGATTATCGAAGAAGCGATCACGAAGATTCGCGTCGGCGTCGAACGCGGCGAGAGCGTCATCACGCCCCTGCGTGCGACGGATGTCTTCCCCAACATGGTCGCGCAGATGATCGGCATCGGCGAGCAGACCGGCGCGCTCGACGCCATGCTCGGCAAGATCGCAGACTTTTACGAGCAGGAAGTTGACTCGGCCATCGCCAGTCTCCTAACGCTCATCGAGCCGGTCATGATCGGCTTCCTCGGCGTCACCATCGGCGGCATCGTCATCGCCATGTACCTCCCTCTCTTCACCCTCATCGGCAAGATGTCTCAGGGTCACTGATCCCCTAACGGGTATTTGATTCTTGCGCGGTTGGGTAATTGAATCTTGCGCGACGGGTATTTGATTCTTGCGCGGCTAAACAGCAACCTCTGATTATCATCGCAAAAGGGATTTCGCGTAAGCATAGCTTGCGCGAAATCCCTTTTGAGTAAAGTAGCGAGATCGTATATTCATTAAGTTGCCCGAATAATCAACACAGCTAGTGCGATTTCGCGCTACAATGGCAATCGTCAGGCGGTTGTGTAACTATATGTAACTTCAACGCCCGTCGAAGTTCGTTAAAAGCCATCGATTTGAACCGTTCTTGCAGTCGAGCTATAACTTATCACCCGACTGCTGCGATCCACCGCTCTACGGATCGCTTCCGCTCAACTAAATAGTCGGCAAGGTTGAACGTGAGGTGTTCGTTTGCGCGCTGAACAACTAAAACCGGAAGTCACCATTACAGGTGTACTCTTTCCAGAGCCGGTGCAAGTCATTACCTGCGCGCAACTCGGCAATGCTGTAAAGCTGATCGGTAAAGGGTTGAACAGCGGGCGTGTTTATGAACCTGTCCTAACGCCTGAACAACTTGCCCAACTGGAAATTCGAGCCGCCGATGCTTTCGACGCCGATGCCGGGCGTTTCCGCTTAGGATTGGAAGCATTGCGACTCGGGCTCGCCTATGAATACGACCCTTACTTTGCACTGTCCATTGCTCGCGTCGATCCGCTGCCACATCAGATCGAAGCCGTCTATCACTTCTTTCTAAACCAGCCACGTATTCGCGCCCTGCTTGCCGACGACCCAGGCGCGGGTAAAACTATCATGGCAGGGCTGCTGCTCAAAGAACTGAAGATTCGCGGTTTGGTCGAGCGCACCTTGATTATTACGCCCGCGAACCTTTGCTTTCAGTGGCAGCGGGAAATGAAAGATAAGTTCCGCGAAGGTTTCGATGTAGTAGGCGGGCACGTTTTGCGTTCCGAGTACGGCACGAACCCGTGGCAGGAAAAGAACCAAGTAATCACGTCGGTGT
>JBAVPI010000944.1:0-3610 GCA_049692915.1 Pyrinomonadaceae bacterium | reverse complement strand
ATAAAAGGCTTGAGCTTATTGCGGTCAAAGGCGTCGCGGATTTTGATTTCACGTTCTAGGAAAATTCTTTTGCGCGCGGGCCACTCCTGTCTGTACCAGCCGAGCGTAAACTCCTCTGGCTCTATCTCAATGCCCGCGCTTGCCGCGCGAGCTTCGGCTTCGGCGACAAGGCGATCTACTTTCGTCGCTCCCGTGTCAGCCTTCCGCTTCAGCATATTTACCTTTCAAATACTCTTCAAATTTCTTGGCATTCCCTTGAAACCAGCGCAGCCCGTTTGCGTCTTCACCAATGTATTCAAGCAAATCAGCGAGGAAGCCACTTGATAATTCGATTTTGTTGATGGCCGCGCCATGCAGCTTCTCACGCTCGAATTGAATCTGCTCACGACGCAATTCCAACTCTTTTTCGCGCAGGCGTCGGCGTTCTTCTTCCTGTCTGATTTTCAGAAGCTTTACCGGGTCTTTGGCAAGCACTTCGCGCGTTGCCGTTAACAGCCGGTCTTCGATGTTAGAGAGGATGATCTGATATTTATCGCGATCTTCTTCTTTGAGATCGATGAGTAGTTGACGAGCTTGAAAGCGTGCGAGGCGGTAGCGGTCGGCGAGTTCATCACCCGCAGATGTGCGCCAGCGATTTAGTGAACTTTTAGCGAGTCGTTTTCCAAAGTCGTGCTCGAATTCAATGGAGATTTCACGGTCGGTTTGTCCGCCCATTATGGCGTTGAGGACGAAATCAAATTCGACCTCGCTCAAATCTTTGACGACGTGGCGTCTGCCCATTATTCAACTCGCCCGATACCCTGATGGTCATTCAAGCCGTCCTGAAAGTTGATGCCAGCAGTCGTGATGCGGGCGCATAGCATGTCGCCCATCTCATCTTCGTTCTCGCTGTCAGCGTATTTCTGTATCCACTTTGTCTGCTGCACGTCGTCCAGTTCAGATTCCGCGCAGGAAGGGAAGACCCTGAGCAGCCGAAGCGAGCGCAGATAATCAACCTCTTCCGCTAGACGACGACGCGAAACAGGATAATTGCGCCGGTCAAGCAGGCGCATCAGTGATGGCATTTCCAGTGGCTTGGGGCGCGCTTTGAACAGAAAATACAGTATCCACCCGCGCAGCCGCTCATTACGCTCCCGCTGTTGTGCTTTGTGATCCCACATGGTTTTCTAATGCATCCATCCGTCCGACAAGATTGTTAGTCATGCGCCGGTTTTCTTCCTCCCGGCTTGATTCCACTTTATCAAGGCGCTCATTCAGCCTTTGCACGTTATGTGCGAGTTGATCGCTCGTGTCATTGTTCGCACGCTGGAGAATCCCAACCTCTTCGGTTGCTCTGCGCTGCTCGACCGCGATATCTCTGAGCGCGCCGGCCAACAGCGTCAGTGCGTTCGACTGCTCGCGCTTGATGACATTTTCATCCCCGCGCATCTCAATCTCTTTTAAGCGAATCTCTTTCCACATCGGCGCGACGCGGATCAGAAAGCCAAGTACGATCACGAGTAGAACAACAGTTGGCCCGTATTGGGTGACTGCCAGCATTCCAGCGTCTCCGGCTTGAAATAAAAATATTCTGAACACAGATACTTTTCCTCGCGGTCAGATGATCGGCGGCTGCCCGTTCGATTCAATATCAATCGCGCCGCGCATGTTATCGAGCGACCTCCGACAGTCCTCAATTCCGCGCAGAATTTTTGCTACGGCATCACGCAGTGAAATGAGCGCCAGCCCGAAGATGATGCCCTTAACGCCGTCCGAGTATTCCCCGTGAGCAAATGCCACGCTGCCCGCAACGAGCGCGAGCGCCGCCACTCCATAAGTCTTCCAACCGATAATCTGATTACCTCTCATAGACTCTCCTTCCAACGCGCAATTAAATTGTTCAGTGTCTGCGCGCTCACAGGCTTGACGAGATGGTCGTTGAATCCGGCACGCAACGCTCGCTCGCGGTCGTCATACATCGAATACCCTGTTACGGCGTACATGGGCGTGTGACGATAATTAGGCAGGCGACGTAGTATTGCTGCCAACTCATATCCGTTCATCCCCGGCATCCCGATGTCTGAAAAGACAATGTCAAACTCTTCAGCCTCAGCCAGGGCAATAGCAGCGCGTGCTGCGTGAACTGTTTTGGTAGCGAATCCCGCGCGCTGGAAAAACATCTCGAACATCCGTGCGATGTCTATCTCGTCATCAACTATTAATACACGCGGTTGGTAGTCTTGCATGAAGGTGGCCCTTTGAATTGAGTAGAAAGCGAGGCTGTAAGGGGGCGAGGGGAGTCGCCCCACGGCTTACTCTCGTTGCGCTGTCAGGACGGTCTGCACGATAGGCATTCCGAGCTTGAGGCCGACCTGCATGTAAGGGTTGTCGAACAATTTACTGACACGCCCGCCGTGAGCATTCAAGCGTTCGGCCTGCAAACGCAGACCCTTTTCCCCTTCGTACAACGCCATGAATTTCTCGGCGCGCTCTCGCTCCAGCGCGGCCTGCGTGTCGGCGAGTGTCACATCCTTTTTGCTGAGGCCGATGGCGTTTTCGTAGTTGGCGATCTTCAGATCGAGGATTTCGCGTACCTTCGTCTGCCGCTCGGCTTCGGCCTTCCGCTCGCCGATTTGCCGAGCGTGCTCGGCGGTCACGGCGCGGTACTCAACGCCCTCGATGGCGACGACGTAATCCCCGTCCGCCAGCCTCTCAACGATCTGAGCTTTTCCATTTTGGTTGCTGCCGGGCGATGCGACTTGCGCCCTACATGTCAGCGCGAAGCAGATCGTGGTCAGACAGAGCACCGGCAACATCTTCATCAAGTTTTTTATCATCTGCGATTCTCCTTAACCGTTCGTCAAGCTGTTCGTTCTCGCTCGCGCAAAGAGCGATTGCCTCTTTAATCTCGGTGCGTTGCGCTCGCACCGTTTCCTTCTGAGACTCCAGCCCGCGCAGCTCCCGTTCCGCTTGTTCGATCTCGGCATCGAGAGCCGCGCGTTGCTTGCGATACTCCGTGAGTCGTAGTTTTAGGTCTGAATCAAGACTCTCTTCGAGCTGTCGCAAGAGCCAGAGTGCAAGTGTGCGTAACATTGGGTTCAGTGAATTCTGTTGACCGCCTCGATCACCTTAGCAATGCCACCACGGACACCGATCAAGGCGAAGCCACCGATGACGCCCTGCAAACCGTGCGCGACATCACCATTGGCGATTGCGACCGCGCCAGCAGTGATTGCCGCCGCCGCCGCGAGATATGTTTTCCAACCCTGTGGGTTCATGCCTATGCCTCCTCACTGATCTCGCCAGCGGATGCGTCCGTCGTGGCGGCGTTCGTGTCGCCGGTGGATTGCGAGTCATCGCTATCTGCTGTCCCGGTGCTGGGCGGCCCACCTGCATTGGTGTCTCCAGAGGTAGGGCTTGAGGCCGTCCCTGCGGTCGCTTCTCCGGCAGAAGAGGTGCTCGTCGTGTCGCCCACAGACTGACTGCCGGAATCGTCAACTGTGCCCGGCGGCGGAGCGACCTGCTGAAGCGGCTCGACCAGATGCACGACGCGATCTTTGGTCTCACTCAGGCGCGTGAGGATCGAATCGAGACTGGAGAAGTCAATGCTTTCATTCTTGCTCTCCTGCTG
>JBAVPI010000943.1:0-4865 GCA_049692915.1 Pyrinomonadaceae bacterium | reverse complement strand
TGGAGGTCGATAGGATCGGAACGTTTAAGACAATACCGAAAAGGGAAAGGCGCAACGCCATGCCTTCAGCTCCTCAGATGTCTTTGTTTGAGTGATCGGCAGAGATCTTACATGGAAGGATTCACTTCCTGTCTCTTTTGTGAATCCATAATAGAGTCAAGTGAACCTAAACCCCCTCTCTTTTACGTCATAGCGGGAGAGCTATGTATGCGGGACAGCCGAAGAGGTCGCGAGTATAGCAACCTCTGGTGATAGGACAGAGTCTTGTCTCATCGGCCTGCGCTTAGAGGCGAGAGGCATCTATGGGGAGAAACCTGTTCAGCTAATGTCCTGTGCCTTAAGCACGCCGACAGTGGCGGCGGTGAAACCGAGAAACATGAGTAGTAGCATTGAGGCGTTCAGCCAAGGGCCACCCCAAGGATGGAGGAAATCGACGTAATTGCTGAGATCGTCGGGGACGAAGCTGACGGCGATCTTCCCAGACGGCGGATCTAAATCTGTCTCTGTGCGGCGGCCTCGTTGGTGCCTCCTTTGCTGGTCTTCCATCTCCGCGTGTATCCGCTTGATTCTTTCTTCCTGCTCGGCCTTGTACTTGTCTATCTCCCGCTCCTTGTTTTCCACTGCCCGCTCGCTCTCATACCTGACCTGCTTGTAGAGCCCACGCCCTTCGTTATTGAAGGCGGCCTGGGCCCCCTCGTCTTTTCCGCGCAAGACGTTTATCTGCCTATTCGAGAGACGCTTCATCTCGTCAAACGACCACGTCGCCGGCATCAACGCCCCCACTGCCTTGTTAACTCCGTCGGGCACGCCTGTTAGGCCGCAGAAGAGAATCTGCGGGATCAACAGAAGCGGCACTAAGCTCGTCGCCATCTCGGAGGTCTTCACGCAGGCCGAAACCAAGAGCCCGAGGGATATGCCTACCATCGCCGTCAGCGTCATGACGAGCAACTGGGGCAGGCCGCCATAGAGACCGGGCAGCTTGAGCGTGCCGAAGTAGCTGAAGAGTTTTAGCGTGCCGAAGAGTAACAGGCACTGTAGGCTGACGATGAATGTCAGCACCACGAGTTTGGAGCCTACGTAGGGCAGGATTCCGAGGTTAACCATTCGCTCGCGGTTATAGACGGCCCGCTCGCGGATGATCTCACGCGCGGCGACGCTGATGCCGAACCAGATGGGCACCAGCGAGAGGATGAAGTAAAGAAAGTCGCGCGGACTGTTCGCGCCCACGGCGAGGTACGTCAGGAAAGCTATCACCGGAGCTTGACCGAACAGGATGAAGAGGTTGAAGCGGTCGCGCCTCAGCACCTCTGCGTAGCGCTGACTGAGCGTTGCTAACTGCGAGAGGCCATTCCTGAGCGCGGTTCGACGCTTCGGCGGAGGCGGTGCGGGCTTGATCTGCGGCAGGCCGCTCTGCGGCTGCCGCACGTTCTGCTCATACTGTGGCGTCTGCTCGAAGCGCCGCTTCCACTCCTCGGCCGCCTGCTCACGCGCCTGCGCCAGTCGTCGCTTGTGCGCCTGCTGCTCGTCAGGCGTCGCGCCCGTGGCTGGCCATGGCTGGCCAGCTAACTGCTGTGAGACCGGCTCCTCCAGCTTGTCGTACAGCTCCTTAAAGCTTGCGGCCTTCACGTAGGCCAGTGCCTCGGAGGGCGTGCCGTAAAAGACCAGCTTGCCCTGCATGAGGACGATGATCTTGTCGAAGAGCCGGACGTTCTCCATCGCGTGCGTGGTCATCATGACGGTGTGGCCACTGTCGGCGATCTGGCGGAAAAGCATCATGATCTTCTCCTCCGTCGCCGGGTCGAGCCCCGAGGTCGGCTCGTCAAGGTAGATGATCGAGGGCTTGGTGAGCAGTTCGACCGCGACCGAGACGCGCTTACGCTGCCCGCCGGAGAGCTGCGCGACGGGGACGTGCCTGCGTTCGGCCAAGCCGGTCACGTCTATCACCTCCGCTATGATGGAATCCACCTCCGCGACCGAAACGTCCTCCGACAGCCGGAGTCGGGCCACGTAATAAAGCGTGCGGTAGACCGTCAACTCGCGGTGGATAATATCGTCCTGCGGGACGTAGCCGATTGACTGCTTGAGCCAATTGAGGTTCTGGTAGAGGTCGAGGTTGTTCACGAGCACCTGCCCAGCCGAGGCGGGACGCATCCCGTTGAGGGCGTCGACGAAGGTTGACTTACCTGCGCCCGAGGGGCCAAGCAACCCCACGAACTCGTTCGGCTGGATGGTGAGGCTGATATTGTCAAGCAGCTTGATGGCCTCGCCGCCGTGGCCGCCCGACACGACTTTCGTCAGGCCGACCGAGTCAACGCGCAGCCGCGCACGCGTGTCGAACACCTCAATGCCGCGGGAGGCGTCCGCACGCAGCACGAAGGGGCCGATCTGAATCAGGTCGCGTGGCCCGACGGTAGTTCTGGCGAGAAGACGCCGCCCGTTAACGTAGACGCCATTGGTCGAGGCGTTGTCCTCGACGGAGACTTGCGAGCCAACGACCGTCAGCGTGGCGTGGCGCTTCGAAATCTGTAGTCCATCGAGCTGCACGTCGCTCTCCGGCACGCGCCCGACGACGTAGCTCGGCTTGCCGTCGAACGGGATGACGGAGATGGGTTCGCGGCTGCTCACGTCCGGCGGCGGTACGGCCTGACTCGGCAGCCTCACGCGGGTGACGGTGGTCGAGAGGTCGGGGCGGCGATCGGGTGCGGCAGGCAGTGGCTTGGGTGGCGCGAGATGTAGGCCGTCCGCCTGATGGAACCGCAGTAGCGGGCCGCGCAGCCCGAGTTGGATGGCGTCTGCGTCGCGCAGCAGCCTCGGCCCCGTGATGCGCTGCCCGTTGAGGAGGGTGCCGTTGAAGCTGTTGAGGTCGTTCAGGACGTAACCGTCGGGCGTCCGTCGCACCTCGGCGTGGATGCGCGAGATGAAGGAGGCCGCTACGTCGAATACGAGGTCGAGTTCGGCCGCGCGGCCAAAGCGCACCACGTCCTTATTCAACTCTAGCCGTCTGACGTTGACCGGGTCGTCGCCCGCGACCTCAATGAAGGCCGGCTTGGCCGGCCCGCGCCTACCCTTCCCCGCGGCGGCGGGCAGCCTTATCTTCGCCGGCTCGTGCGGGTGCGGCACCGGAGGAGGCATGCTATCGACGAGTTCGATGTGCGCGACCATGACCTGCGGCCCGCCGCCGCCGAACTGGATCCGCGAGCCAATGCGGACGGGCATGGACTGCGTGATCAGCTTGCCGTCCACGAAGGTGCTCTGGTCGGTGTGCAGATCGAACAGGTAACAGACGCTGTTGACGATGCGGAACTCGGCGTGGAGGCGCGCGACAGTCGGCCAGTGGGCCTGCTCGAATAAGAGCTGGCACTGCGCCGGGTCGTGACCGACGCGGATGATCTCCCCGCTGAGGGAGGTGTCCCTCGGCAAAGCTGTCTCACTCTTGAATACCAGCCGCATAGTTATCCCTTCGCGCGTCCGCGTCAACGCCTCCTGTTGTCACCGCGCCGGCCGATGACAATCTTCGACTTGTCGGCCTTCGGCCCAAGCACAATCTTGTTGCGGTCACCCCGCCAGTTCAGGTAAAGGTTCCACCAGTCAAGCACGCTGCCCGGCCGCGTCTCCTGCTCAAGGCGGAGCGCCGCAGCGAGCACGTCCCGCCAGCGCTCGTCCGCGAGCTGCGGCTGCCACTTGTCAGCAGTTGCCGCGCGCTGCAATACAGAAGGCGGCCGCGTGCCGCTCAGCAGCTCGTAGGTCATCATGGCGAGCTCGAAGAGGTCGCTCTTCGGCCCGACCCGGACACCCGCCAGTATCTCGGGCGCGGCGTAAGCGAGCTTGTACTGGTGGGCGGTACCGCTGCTGTATGACTCGTTGGTGCGCAGCGACTGACGAGCGGCACCGAAGTCTATCAGCACGATGTTGCCCTCCTTGTTCTGGAGAACGTTGTCGGGGCTGATATCGAGGTGGAAGACACCATGGCGGTGTATGGCGTCGAGCGCCGTCACCATCTGCGCGGTGATTTTCTCGACCTCGGCGGGCGGGAAGCAGCGGTTCAGCTGCTGGTCAAGCAGCTCGCGCAGCGTATGTCCCTCGACCATCTCCATGACGATGTAGGCCGTGTTGTGGTACTTGAAGTAGTCGAAGACGCGCACGACGTTCTCGCGCGTTATCTTGGCGAGGATGCGCGCCTCTTCGAGGAAGTGGTGGAGCGCCTTCTCATAGCTGCCGTGCTGAGTGGTGGGCACGTCCACGTAGCCGCCGGGCCCCTTGCGCATGGCGTGCTCCTGCGGGAAGAACTCCTTGATGACGACCACCATCTTGAAGTTGTTGTCGAAGGCGCGGTAGGTGATGCCAAAGCCGCCGCGCCCGAGCGGGTAGTCGATACAGTAGCGGCGGTTGTGCAGCAGCGTGCCCGACGGGAGCATGTCGCGGAGAAGGAACTTGGTGATGGCACCGCAGTGGGGGCACTTCTCGGCGGATGTGGGCAGGCCATTCTGCCGACAGTTCAGGCAACGCATGGGCGTCCTCCTTTTGCGAGGTTTTGGGCCAAACCGGTCGGCGGCGCGGGGCGAGGGCGACCCGCCCCCACCGCTCAGACCGTGGCCGCCGAGATTGTCTTGCCGAGTGAGAGCAGCGTGCGCCGGAAGTCCTCCGCGCGCTGCCGGAAGTCAGAGCCTTTGCCGAGATCGAAGGCGATGCCGCGCGTGCCCGTGCACAGGTGTAGGTACACCTGATTCTGCGCCTCCTGGACCGGGATGATGAGATAGAACTGCGAGACGCCGGCGGCGCGCACCGCGACGGCCACCTGCTCAACGCTCTGCGCCTCCTTGTCGGGGACGTGCGGCGGCGCGTCCGTGATGAGCACGAGTATCTTC
>JBAVPI010000942.1:0-4864 GCA_049692915.1 Pyrinomonadaceae bacterium | reverse complement strand
GTACATGAGTGATGCGTCGGGAGTGAAGTCGTTTTGCAGAACAGCGGGATGTCGGACGTGCGGGCTGGTCGAGAGCAGCACTTTCATGTCTGTGTCCTCGTCGCGCCAAGGTGGCTTGGGACTACGGGGAGGTTGGTGGTTTTGCCGACCTCCGTCTGTTCGAGCAGAGAGGTGCGGTGAATCGTGCTGAGGATTTCAAACTCCGAAGCACCGCAGCCGAAGTATGTGCCGTTTCTGGCATGAGACATCGCCGGACAGCGCGAGGCGCAGTAGTACTTCGGGTCGTTGATGACGCAGCCTTCGCAGGTCGAGGCGAAGTTCGCCCAGCTGTAATCGCGTATCTCCCAGTGTTCCCGCCACACGTCCGCGAATGGACGTTCGCGGACGGAGCCGGCGGCGAAGACCTTCTCCGACACGCACATCGTGCAGGGGAAGACCGCGCCGTCCGCCGCGACATAGCAGAGGAAGCGCCCGCTCGAACACCGGCGCGTCATGTAACCGAGGCTGAGGCCGTAGTTGAAGATGACGCCGACGCACAGCCCGGCCTCGCGGTGATACTGGTGCTCCCACTCGCACTCACGCAGCCAGAACTCTGCGGCGCGCTCAACATCATCCGGGCTGTTTTCGAGGTCGCGGCGCATCTTCGCGCGCCCCATAGGACTGAACGGCACGCTGCGGACGGAGACGCCGTTGCTTTCGGCCCAGCGCATCAGTTCGGAGAGGCCGTCAATGTTCTCGCGGTGGGTGTTGGTCATCACGTTCGTCAGAAAGCCCTTCGACCGCGCGCGTAGGATTGACTCCATCGCGCGCTTGGCCGAGCTTTCGCGCCCGCCGCGTCCCTTGTGCAGATCATCTACGCTGACGCTGATGATGACGCCGTCGCGCGGGAGGCTGTCGAGCAGTTCGTCCGTGAGGAACAGCCCATGAGTGGCGACGCCGACGAGGAGGTCGAGGCCGCGCGCGTAGCGCACCAGTTCGGCGAAGTCCGGATGCATCGTCGGCTCGCCGCCGGTAAAGGCTACGGCCCAGACGCCCATCCCGGCCATTTCGTCGAGCAGTGCGCGCCAGCGCTCCGTGGACATCTCGTGGGGGCGCGCTCGCCCGCCGTCAATGTAGCAGTGCGGGCACGCGAGGTCGCAACGCCTAGTCAGCTCCAGCCACACGAGTGGCGGGGTGGAGAGGTGGAAGCCGTCCGGCACTTCGAGATCGGTGAGCAAATATGGAGCGAGTTCTTCCCGTGTCACCTGCGGGTGCAACACCGACATCGCGGTCGGCTTGACGAGGACGATCTCGCCGTCCGGGAAGCCGACGATGAAGCCGAAGTATTCGGGATTGTAACGGACGCGCGCGCGCGGTCGCGTTGTGGGCGCGGAATCAGGCCGGATGTTGGCGCTCATGCGACTCTCTCCTCAACGAACCTGTGCTCGACCAGCGTGTCAACAATCTCTCTGACGTGTCGCTCACAGGCGCGCGACGGCCCGTCCCCGTCCTCGCTCCGGGTGCAGCACCGCACGACGACCTCCTCGACCGTGCGCGCTCCGTCGAGATACGCCCAAGCCCTGTAGCCCACCTCGTCGAGTTCAAGGTAGAGCCGCCGCGCGAAGTTGTGCAGTACGATGCCCGGCTGTGCGAGTGACCAGAGCACGGTGTCGCTGCGTTCCAGAATGCGCTCGTCCGAACGCTTCTGCTGAAGAGGCCGTGCGCCCGCGGACGGCGATGTGCGGGGGGATGTGTCTCTGCTCATAAGTAAAGCACCGCGTCACCGAATTCGTAGAAGGAATAGTGGAGTCTCGACGCTTCCCTGTAGGTTTCCATCACCAGTTCCGTCCCGCCGAAGGCGGCGTCGAGGACGATGAGACTGTTCTGGTACTGGTGGAAATTCGTGAAGTAGGCGTTGACGACGCGGAAGTCGTAGCCGGGCGTGATGTAGAGACTGGTGCGCCCGCTGGTCGCGGCGACCTTACCGTCTTCCGTGGCAGCCGATTCCAGAGCGCGCAGGCTGGTGCTTCCGCAAGCGATGACCTTCCCGCCCCGCCGTCGTGCCCTCTCGATGGTCGCCGCCGTCTCTTCCGGCACGCGGAAAAACTCCGCCCACATCTCGTGCTCGTCCACCCGTTCTTCCAGAAACGGCAGCCAACTCCCGACCGAGTGCAGGGTGATGAAGCAGACCTCGACTCCAGCGGCCTTCAGGTCAGCGACCAGTTCGGGCGTGAAGTGAAGACCGGCCAGCGGGCTTTCGACAGACCCTTCCTCGGTGGCGAAATACGGGTTCAGGTGCTCAGCCGTCCAGAGACCCGCGTAGAAGAAGCCGAGAATTGGTATGCCTTGCGTCCGCAGGAGGTCGCGGAGCGTGCTCCCCTCCGCGCGGACACGCGCGAGGCCGTATTTCGTGACCCCCGTTTCGAGCACTTCGACGCTCCCCCCTTCGCGGAGGGCGACGCGCGAGCCTGACTCCACATCGTGCGTCGGGAAGATACGGCAGAGTCCTGTTCCGTCTTCGCCGTCGAGATCAACGAATCTTAGCTCAACCTGTCCGCCGACGTGCGTGCGCCCACGGAGCACGCCGGGGATGCGCTTGCTGTTGTTCAGCACGAGCACGTCACCCGCCGATAGCCAGTTCGGTAGTTCACGCACCGCGGAGTGTGACCGCTTGCCGGTCTCGCGTTCGACCACGAGGAGGCGTGACAGGTCACGCCTTCCGAGCCGAATCTCGCGCGGCGTCCCCTCCAGATTTTCGGGGACGAGGGTATAGCGGAAGTCTTCGATCCGCATAGGCATTCCTCAACCTGTCCGCACGCGTGGTGCGCACGGCAGCGTTTTCAATATGTTGGTTTTACGTTTGAGCTACTGCGCGACGCCGAAGACGGCAGCGACGGTGGCGATGCGCTCATTGAGAACGCGCACGGCGGCCA
This sequence comes from Pyrinomonadaceae bacterium, assembly GCA_049692915.1. Taxonomy (GTDB): domain Bacteria; phylum Acidobacteriota; class Blastocatellia; order Pyrinomonadales; family Pyrinomonadaceae; genus JAIVJG01. The sequence continues at coordinate 1,952 of JBAVPI010000942.1, read as the reverse complement.
CAGTTTGAGGAACTCTTCCACTCACGATGGGTTGACCCACCTGCGCGTTGTGGATGTGAGTCATTAGCCAGTCGCCTTCGGCGGACTGCTCCCAGATGACCGTCTGGCGCACGACTGTGTCTATGCCGTTGATCGAGACTTGAAGCGTCTGAGAGAGAACTGCCTGATTGCCCGACGGCTGCACGTCGCTGTGAATAATCGAGACCTTCCGTTTCGTCTTGAAGGTCGGGGCGAACGCGGCTTCAAACGCCTTGCGCCCCACGGCAGGTGTCACCGAGTCCAGCGCGTAAACGCGAACGTCGTCGCGCAGGTAATCGAAGAAACGTGTATCCCCCGCAGAGTACGCTTTGAGGGAGTCCCGCATCGCACGTTCGAGTTTGGAGTCTATCTTTTTGGAAGTGGTCATGTGGCCCTCCAGCCTAAGGATAAGGTGATGGAATTGATTGCGAGGTGGCGAAGATGACCCGATGCTCGTGAGAAGTCAGCCTGTTGATGACAGCGGGACGATAATCCCGTTGATTATAAATGTCAAGATATTTTGAAGCCTGTGTAGTTGCTCAGCGATAATGTCCGCCGCCTTAACTGCTCGGCGACTTTGTCCGCATACTCTGCCGTATGAGGACACTGACACTGAGCTGCTTACCCGATACACTGATATTTTTCGGGACGGCATGGTGCGTTAATAGTCGAACACAACGAGCAGCACACACTGAGCCGACTATAATTCTAAAAAACCGCCGGTGGGATGGACTCATGGAAGAACAAAACCAGCAGATCACATATTTCTTGATTGATGACGACTTGTATGTCGAAGCTCCCGGCCTGAGAGGTGCGCTAAAGCTCCCTGACCCAAAGGTCTTATTTGCCGACCCGACGGGTTTCTTAGAATCGAAGAGTTTCATCACGCCGCAGGATACAGCCCGCCCCGTTGATGCGCCTGTCTTCAAGTACGGTCGAATGTTTCGTAATCCTGAATTGCCGGAGTACCGACCAAAGGAGAAAGGCTTGATCGATTTGGGTTACGACATGGGCGAGGAGACAAGCCCCGGCGACAACCCCGGTCTCCCTGCCGGGTACGTGTACTTAGGGCAGTTCATTGACCACGACCTCTCCTTCAACGCGATGACCAACCGGCTGCCGCTAGGCGAAGGGTCGGTGCAAGATGAAAAAAACCTGCGCTCTCCCTCGCTGGATTTGGACAGCCTGTACGGCCTCGACCCGTCAACGTTCAAGCAGACGGAACTCGGCATGAAAGTTTACAAGGACGAAGTCATGCTCAGTGTCGGGCCGACTATCGCGGACTCGGATGTTCCCGGCTTGCCGGTTTTCCAGAACGACTTGCCGAGGGAAGGCGACCCGAAGAAGAGCGAGGCGGCGGCGGTCGCAGACCCGCGCAACGACGAGAACCTGATCGTCGCGCAGACTCACTTAACCTTCATCAAATTCCACAACGCGGTCGTCGAAACTCTCAAGGGCACGCTGACGGGTGAAGCTCTCTTCGACGCGGCGCGCGAACAGGTCGTGCGCCACTACCAGTGGATCATCCTGCGCGATTACCTGCCCAAGATCATAGAAGAGAAGGTGCTGGAAGAGATCGTCGAAAACGGCTGCACATACTTGCAGTTCGGTGAAGAAGAAGAAGCGTCCGTGCCGTTTGAGTTCGCGATGGCCGCCTACCGCTTCGGGCACACACAGGTGAATGTCGAATACGAGTGGAATCGGGTCTTTCAGTCGAATCCCCCCGGCTTTTTCTCAGCATCTCTCAACGACCTGTTCATGTTCACGGGGTTCGGCCAAAAGAAACTCTTCAACCGGCTGCGACTGCCGAGCAGTTGGGTGATTGACTGGACGCGATTTTTCGACTTCACAGATATTCCCGAAGTCGTGAACAGTCAGCACTCCAACAGGGCGCGAAGTATCTGTCCGTCACTCGTCACAGCGATGACGAAACT
>JBAVPI010000941.1:0-3223 GCA_049692915.1 Pyrinomonadaceae bacterium | reverse complement strand
GCGCCTGCGCGCAATGCGACGAGCCGGTCAACGCGCCGCACCCGACCAGTTCGACAGAGGGAGGGGAGCGAGACGAGTTGCAGTTGATGGCGAAGCGCGGCCCGACTTACGGCGGCGACGCGGGCAGCAGGAACGACACATCTCATACAGGCGTCGGGCAGGGAATGAGTGTGGACGGGAACGCGCGTGCAGGCGAGTTGGTACGCGGCAGCGGAGCGGGGCAACCGCTCGGTGGAGAGGAGCGCGCATACTTCGAGCCGCGTCTCGGTTACGACTTGAGCGGGGTGCGCGTGCATAGCGGCGAGGAAGCGGCGCGTTCGGCGGGCGGTGTGGATGCGCTCGCCTATACGGTGGGCCGGGACATCGTGTTCGGCGCGGGACAGTACGCGCCGGGAACGACGGCGGGCAAGAGTCTTCTGGCTCATGAACTCGCACACGTCATCCAGCAGGGGCAGAGCCGCCCAATCGCGGACATGGACGGCGGCGGGCGTCACTTCAACATGCAGGCGCAGACCGAGAGCGGCATCGTCGCGCGACAGGCTGCCGCCGCTCCCGCCGCCGCCAGTCGCCTCAACTACGATAATCTCGCCGAGCGCATTCACGAGGCGGTCGAGGGCGGCTTCTTCTTCGGTTTGGGGACGGACGAGGAACAGGTCTATCTCGCGCTGCAACAGTTGGGGCGTGACGCGGCGGCGATACGGGAGTTGGAGAGGGTTTACCTGAGCAGGTATCGAGTCACGCTGGAGGCCGCCATCAGAGGCGACTTTAGCGGAGAGGAATTGGAGTACGCGCTGCAACTCATCAATCGCGGCACGCCCGGCGCGGCGCAAGCCATCGGCGCGACTCCCACGACAAGCGCGCAAATAGAAGCGGCGGCGCGGCGCATCAGAACGGCGGTCGAGATATGGGGCACGGATGAAGAGGCGATCTACGCCGTGCTCCTGCCCTTCAACCGCGACATGCGCCTCCTGCACGAGTTGATGCGAGTGTACGAATCGCTCTACAGTCAGCGATTGCGCGAGCGCATTATCTCCGAGATGAGCGGTTCCGAGTTGGACTATGCGCTGTATCTGCTGGGCGGCGCGGCGGTGCGTGCCAACGTCGAGATTACGGAAGTGACCGACGCCGAGGCGCTTCGTCTCTTCAGCGAAATGGCGAGCCTCGGTTTCTGGACAACGAACGACGCACAGTCGCCGATACCGTTTCATTACCCGCCCGACGGTTGCTACGCGCGCGCCCATATGATGGTTCAACGAATGACCGAACTGGGTTATGCTTCGGAGAAGGTGTTTGCGATTTCGACGATGCCCGGCGGCTTGAACGTTCACTCAGGCTATGCCGCCGATGTCCTTCAGCCGCCGGGCGTCTTGGTCAACGACCCGCTGTGCGCCGGAGTCGCGCGTGGTACGCAGCCCGACCCGTTGGTGACGTGGTGGTATCACGTCGCGCCCGTCATCCGCGTGCGGAACGCAGCGGGCGCGGTCACGGAGATGGTCATTGATCCGTCGGTCGCCGGTGGGCCGCTGACAATCGCGCAGTGGACTGGTCTGGCGAGCGCCCAGCCGTTCACGCGCCTGCGCGTCAATGAAATCGAAGAACTGCTGGCGAACAACAGGGGACGCTATCCGTCCTCTTCAAATCTAACGTTCACGGCAGACCGCGACGTGTTCTATCCTCAAGGCCCCTTCAGCGGGCCGAACCCGGAGGGAGCAGAGGGTTCGATGGAAGCCGTGCGTCCGAGAATGACGGAGTACACGCGTCGCGCCGCCGCGCATGAACTGGCCGCGGCCATCCGGCGCGAGGAGCAGAATGCGGCGATCAACGTCACTACGCTGACCGGCATCATTCACAACGCGACGCCCGATGCGCGCTTGAGGCTGCGCAGGTGTTTCCCGAATCTGTTCATTGATTTGCGCGGAAAGCTCAGTCCTGCGGACGCGACGCTGATTGATGCGGAATTGAACCGGCCATGAAAGAATTGCGCCGCCGCGCCGTCGAACATTTTCATTCCGGGCAAGCGGGCCGGGTTGTTCTGCTCGCCGTCCTGCTGCTCGGCCTATCCTGTACGAAGGAGACAACGCGCATGGGGGAATGGGTGGACGAAAGCAACGAGCGTGTGATGAGCTTTAACAGCGAACCGACCTTCGTCAACGTCGCTTTCTCAAAGCACGCGGGAATTTACCGGCTGAGCGTCGAACGAGAAGATTTCGTCCAACAGATGACGCGCATTGCGGATGCCTTCAAGAGCGACCGGGAAGTGAAGATCGTGCTGCGCGGGGATGAGATCGCCTCGGTCGGGGAGCCTTGAATATGGAACGCAAGCCCGCCGGTAAATTATCCGGGGCGAAAACTACAGAGTCGGATTTGTCCGTCGCGGCGCATCCTCGTCCGGCGTCCGACCACGCGCGCCCGCAGGCTCAACTCAAACAGAGTCTCGGCAATCAAACGATTGGGCGTTTTCTTCAGGCCAAGCTAAAGGTCAGCCAGCCGAACGACCCGCATGAACAAGAGGCCGACCGCATCGCGGGCGAAGTGTTGCGGATGCCCGATGCACACCGCACGCCTGCGCGCGTTTCAGAAACAGTCGCGCCGTCGCGGGCGGGGATTCAACGCGCCTGCTCGAAGTGTGAAGACGAAGACGAAGGACGCCGCCAACCCGCCACGCAGGAGCGTGATAATTTAATCCAGACGAAACGCGCCAACGGCCACGCCGCGCCCACGCCCGCCGGTACGATTGACGCCAAAATTAACGGCTTGCATGGCGGCGGTGAACGCTTGCCGCGCGATGTGCGCTCATATTTCGAGCCGCGCTTCGGGCACGACTTTAGTGGAGTGCGCGTGCATACCGGCGGCGAGGCGGCAGAGTCGGCGCAGGCCGTCAACGCGCTGGCTTTCACGATGGGCACGAACATCATCTTCGGGCCGGGGCAGTATGCGCCCGGTACCGAGTCCGGAAAAAGTTTGCTGGCGCACGAACTGACGCACGTCGTCCAGCAACAGGGCGGACAAGTTCCCGCGATGATTCAGCGTGTGGTCAACGGAGATGTCACGAGCATGTCCGTCAACGACACATGGACGCACGACTTGAACGAGGAGGAGTTGTGGGAGCAACTCAACATCGTCCGGCGCATCATCAAAGACTCGCCGCATGACAGCATCGAGTTTGAAACTGCGGTGGGCAATCAAGTCGTCCTCGAACGCGAAGCCATGCGCCGGAATGAAG
>JBAVPI010000940.1:0-2653 GCA_049692915.1 Pyrinomonadaceae bacterium | reverse complement strand
GGCGAAGGCGTCGGCGCGGCGTTCACGTTGACTGTGATGGACGAGCCGATGCGCGTGCCGTCGTTGTCGGTCGCGTAGGCGGCGAGCGTGTGCGTGCCGACCGTGAGATTAGTCAACACGACGGAGAAGTTGCTGGACGAATCGGCGCTCGCATCTTCGCCGATGAGACCGCTCTCGCTGTCGTAGAACTCGACCTTCGTGATTGTGCCGTCGCGGTCGGTCGCGTTGACGTTGAGCGTCAGGCTAGTGGGCGGCGGCGCGAAGTTCGTTCCATCCGTCGGGCTGAGCCAGCGGACGGAGGGCGGCGCGTTCTGCACGTTGATGAAATTGATGGGCGTGTCGCCGCGCAAGCCGCCCGTGTCATAAGCGACGGCGAAGATGCCGTAGCCGCCCACGTCGGTCGCCGTGAACGGGAAGCTGTAGATGCCGTTCGCGTCCGGCGTCCGGTCTATGCCGATGAGCGTCGGGTTGAAGTTGTGGTTGTTGTAGAACTCGACGCGATCAATCTGCCCGTCGTCCTGCACGGTGGCCGTGAGATTGATCTGCGTGTTCCGACCCAAGTTGATGTTCGGGGGCGGATAGGTGAGCGTCGGCACGGGCGGCTGATTGACGGGCACGTTACCGGGCGTCGTGTTGATGGCGTAGAAGTAGCTGCGGTCGAAGAGTCCGGCCACATCCGCCGAGGCGTAGGCGGTCGAGCCGTCGGGCGCGAAGACGGGGCGGTTCGTCGGCCTGATCTTGCCGTTGTAGTCGGTCGCGCCGAAGCCCTCTTCGTCGGCGAGCGCAATTTTCCAAGACCGCTGGCCCGTCGCCGGGTTGACGCCGACGAAGTAGCCGCCCTTGCCGTAAGTGGCGATGCCGCCGAAGAAGACGACATCGTTCGCGGGGCTGACGACCGGCTCGTTCGGGATGCTCGTCGTGTTGTCCGTATTCAAATCAACGTAGCGCCACTTCTGCGTGCCGTTCGGGTTGATGGCGTAAATCTTCGACTGCTGAAGGAGGTAGTGCGTGTTGTCTGTGCCGGCGTCCACGTTGCCGTCAACCGCCGTGCCTGAGTTGAAGTAGTAGAGTTGATGACCGTCCTGCGAACTGAACGAGCCGCCGTAGCTGCGCGGGTTCTCGTCGGGCGGGACGGCGGGCGTGCGGCAGCATGCGCCGTTCGTGTCCGCCATGAAGATGCGGTTGCCGTTCAGGTCGTAAGAGAAGAGACGGCCCGTGTTAAAGGGCAAGTTAATGTTGAAGCCGAAATAGAGACGCGCGAGCGAGCGCCCGAAGGCGATCTCTTTGCCGTCGCCTGCGCTGTTGCCGCTGCCCGGTCGCAGGTTCAAGTCGTTGCGCGACCACGCCAGCGTGCCGTCGGGGTTGAAGGCGGCGTTGTTGTACTGGCCCTGCTCGAAGACGACGTAAATTTTACCGTCGGGGCCGACGCTCGGCCCGGCGAGAACTTGATAGGCCGTCGAATCAATGACGCGCCACTTCTCAGTCCCGTTCGGGTTAAGAGCGATGACCACGGCGCGCACGGTCTGCGGGGCGGTCAGCATATTGCCAGCGAGGTAGAGCGTGCCGTCGGGGCCGACCGAGATCGTCGTGTTGCCGCCCGCACGCGTGATCCACTTCAGCGCGCCGGTCTGTGACCACGCGTAAGTTAACCCGTTCGTCGCGTTGACGTAGATGCTGCCCGCCTCAGGGCTGCCCTGCGGGGCGACCACCGCGCGAGCGCGGACGTAAGAGTCCCACACGCGAGCGCGCCAGCGGATGCGACCATTCTGCTGCCGGTCTGTGACCGTGAGATTGACGGAGTTGCTGACGCCGAGCGAGTTCGAGACCTCGACGGGAACCGCTCCGAGGCGCGCGCCTTCGGGCACGTAACCGATAATCTCGGTCGCCGACCAGCTAACGACGATGGCCGCGAGCTTGTCCACGAGCAGGCGGCTCGTGCCCTGTTGCGCGCCGAAGTTCGTGCCCGTGACGGTGAAGTAGCCGCTGCGCTCGACCGTCTGCGGCGCGACCGAGGTGACGTTGCCCGGACTCGTCAGCGTGCCGTAAAGCTGTATCACGGCGTCGGCGTTGACCGTGCCCGTCGGCTCGACGATTGGCCCCCACGCGCCGCCCGCGTAGTTGTCTCGAATTTTAACGGGCGAGTTCTGCGGCGCGCCGGTGTGCGCGCTCAACCAGTACCAGTAGCCCGCGTAGCCCTCGACGAGAAGCTGTACGGAGACGAAGTTCTTACCGTTGGAGCGGAAAGAGTGCGGCAGCGTGATGTCGAATGCCGCAGGGTTCTGCCTGTTATAGACGAGGCCGGGATCGCCGTCCGGCAAAAACGTTTCGTCCTTGAGCGCGCCGGGCGTGCCGTTGTTCCACGCGTAGAAGCGGACGTATGCGCCGCGAATCGTCGGGTTCTGCGGCGAACTGAAGCCGCGCGAGCCGTTGACGATGACGCGGTCAATGTCGCCCGTGATGTCAAAGTCGTCGGCGAGTTCCTTATCAACCGGCGGGCCGATCTGCGTGACGACGCTCGGCCCGAAGTTCGACTGCCCGTCGTGCGTCGTGGACGTAATCTGCGTGCCCGGCGTGCGCCCGATTTGGACGCGGACGGCGGCGGAAGTGGTCGCGCCGCCGCGATTATCAACGGCCACGGCGGTCAGCACATGCG
>JBAVPI010000939.1:0-6770 GCA_049692915.1 Pyrinomonadaceae bacterium | reverse complement strand
GCGCAAAACGTCCACATGCAGAGAGATTGCTTCCTGAATATTTAACAGGGCTTCTTCGCGCGTCTGTCCCTGACTGACGCAACCGGGAAGGCTTGGCACTTCGGCGACGATGTATCCGTCTTCGCCGGGATAAAGCAGGACTCTTCTCTTCATAACTACTCCTTTAAGTCCAACCGAAAATCATTCTAACACTCTCGTTCGGGTGCGGAACTATTCTCTAAAACAGTCTCGTCTGCTCGCGCGACCATGATGGATTCAATTATATGACTTTTATAATTCGGTAAATTCGCTTTCGCTCAATCCCGCCTGACGCAGAATACTGCGGAGCGTCCCGGCGGCAATATCTCGATGCTTTGGAACAACTGTCGTGCGCGTCCCTTCGCTGGTCGCGAGGGCGAATTTGATGTGACTGCCGGTCTGACCCACTTCTCTAAAGCCTGCCGCTTCAAGCTTACGTTTGACTTCGCGGAAAGGTAGCGGTCTCACGCGGCGACATCGACCTCGATTTTCCTGACCTGCGGCACCAAGGTGGCGAGGGGCGGCGCGAAGTGTAGTTCTAAAGCGTCGGTGAGATTTTCCAGAGATTCCTCTTCCGTCGCACCCTGCGAGGCGACATCAACTTCGAGACATTGAGCGATATACCATTCGCCTTCCTGCCAGACCGTCGCGTTAAAGTTTCTTTTCATGTCATCTCCTTAAGATGCGCTTGATTCCCGCGTGCCCTTTGTGATTTTAACACGCCTCAGCAGGCAACGAGTCGGTCGCTAAAACAGGCCCGTCTGTTCGCCCTGCGTACGGCGTTGGCGGGTGGCGCGTTTGAAGGTGGCGGCGTTGAGGCGCGGGTAGTGGGCGGTGGCTTTGCCGGTTAAGAGGTCTTCGATGGTGAGTATCTGGAGGCGCGCGAAGTTGCCCCACTGTGAATTGTAGAAACCGGCGCTGACGGCTTCTTTGGTCATGTCTTTGGTGGGGGGTTGGAGTGTGAGAAAGATGCCGATGACGGCCTTTTCGCGGTCGAGGACGCCGACGAGGTCGCGTATGTCGCGCGAAGAGACTTTACCGCTTTTGACCTGCACGATGATGGTGCGGGCCGGTTCGCCTTCGCGTTCGAGGTAGCGGATGTAACCGTCAATGCCAGTGTCTTTGCCCTTCTTCTTGTCCTGCGCGGGGCGGGCGTCAATGAGCGAGAGCGCCCACCACTGGAATTGATAACGGTCTTGGAGGGCGAGGGCTTCCGCCGAGGCGGTGTCCTGCGGCGTGCCGTGGACTTCGTAATCGGATAGCTCGGTGTCGAACGTATCGCGCAGGCGGCTTTGAATGAGCGCGACGGCGAGGTGCGTGAGGTCTATGCCGATCCATTGACGCTTGAGGCGTTCGGCGACGTTGATGGTCGTGCCGCATCCGCAGAAGGGGTCGAGCACCACGTCGCCTTCGTTTGAAGATGATTGAATGATTCGCTCCAACAAAGTCTCTGGCTTTTGTGTCGGATAGCCGAGACGCTCTTTTGAGAGATTGTGCATCGGCGGAATATCAACCCAAACATCTTGTAAGGGCACGCCCGATTGCTCGTCAGCATATCGTTTGAGCATTGGCACACCACCTTGTTTAGTGGGCCAATGAATTTTTCCATCTGTGTCGAGCCGGTCAAGTTCAGACGGTGGCACTCCCCAATGTCGCCCTTTAGCTGTAACGTCTATACCGCGCCACGGCTTCCCTGTCTCTCCGTGTCTAATACCTGCACCCGTCAAATCAGAGCGTCGCCATCTACGCCCATCAGCATCAACATGCGTATAAAAGCCGTCAAGGTATTCTTGATCGTAGGGTTGAAAAATAGGATTCCAAATAAACTCTTCTGACTTGCTGTAGAAGAGCAGTACGTCATGAACTGGCCCGTATCGCTTTGCGCTGCTATGTGCGCTTGTTCGCTTCCATATAATCTCACTTCGGAAATTCTGCGGGCTAAAGACACTATCTAACACAAGCTTCAAATAATGGCTCGCCGTCGGGTCGCAATGTAGATAGATGCTGCCCGTGGGCTTCAACACTCGATGTAGCTCCAAGAGGCGCGGGGCCATCATCACGAGATACGCCATCATGTCGGACGTGCCGAGCATCTGCCGCATCGCTTCGACAAGGCGCGCGAGGCGTTCCGGCGCGTCCGTCACGAGTTCCTGATACATGGCCTCTGATTCGTGCGTCCAGTGCCACGTATCCTCGAACGCGGTGATTTGCGCCGCCGATTGCTCGCCGCTCGCTTCACGAAAGAGCACGTTGTAATTAGCCGCCGAGTTGAACGGCGGGTCTAAATACACGAGGTCAATCGTCTCGTCTCCCACTTCCTCGCGCAGCACGCGCAGGTTATCGCCGTAGTAGAGTTGATTCGTCATAAAGTAGTTTCGCACTCGCGCGTAGTTCGACGGTTGCGCCTACATTATCACAGGCGCGTGTGTGCGGCTGTTCGATGTCTGCCGCACACACGCGCCCGCTGCCGCCCGGTTTACTTGTCGGACGACTTGTTGTGTTTGCGCGTGAGGCCGGACTTGCGTGCGCTCTTGCGCGTGTAGCCGAAGGCTTCGTAGAGCGCGCTGTCGGGGCCTTCGGTGGGGTCTGCGAGGACGCCGTTGACGACCTGTTGCGCTTTGATGCCGAAGGCTTCGTCGGCTGTGTCGCGGTCGGCGTATCCTTGCGTGAGTTGGGTTTCGAGTTCCTCTACGTGCTTGCGCTTGGTCTGCGCCGGTAAGGCCGCGGCCTCGAACTGCGCGAGCGTCATTCCGCCGAACGATTTGTCGGGCGCGAGCGTCCGCCACGCGTTCAGCATACGTTCCATCTTCTCTCCTCTTTCCTTAGGGCTTTGCATGGTAAGGGTTCCTCTCTGTGCGTGCGAAGTCGCATCAATTCAGGCGTTGATGGTTGACGTGCTTGTGAGGCACGAACGGAGGTTACGAGTTGCGACGACGTTCGCGCACGCTTGCTCGAAAACTTCTCTCAAGACCTGCGCGCCGCCGCCGTGTTTGACCGGGAAACGCGAAATTGACGTTGAAATTTGCCGTTAGTCACACTGGCAAGCGAGGTTTCCGCGTCCGGGTGCGAGATTTTAAGACTCTCCCGCCTAATTCTCAAGCTTTATTTCTCGATTCTTAAGCAAAGGCGACCATACAGGCTTCGGGTAACGCAATCCTATAGTCTGGTTGCGCATTCCTGAAGCCGGGTTGTGCGTTACTGAAGCCCGGTTGCGCGCACCTAAGGTCAGGTTGTGCGTACCCAAGGCCGGGTTACGCGTACCCAAGGCCGGGTTACGTGTACCTAAGGCCGGGTTACGTACACCTAAGGTTGGGTTACGCGCACCTAAGGTCGGGATGCGCGCACCTAAGGTCGGGGTGCGCGTTACCGAAGCCGGGTTGTGTGTTACCGAAGCTGGGTTGCGCAATCCCGGAGGCTGGAATCGTAATTCTAAGGCCCGGTTGAGCAATTTTTAAGGTCGGGTGCGCGATATTGCGCTCAGGAATCGCGTTTCCGAAGCACAGTTGTGCGATTCCATGCTTTGGAATTACGTATCGCATCCCGGTTTCGGAAGTGTGATTACCGGAGCATGAAGTCAGCGGTGTCACAGTAGTTCAAAGAGCAAGCAAAAGTCGTTTATCCCACAGAAAACGGGTAGAATGTTCATCGGGAGAACTCCTTACCGCAGCAGGATGTTGTCCTGACCGACTACATCTTATCCGCTTGGATATCTCTTTCTCATTCCTTATCTCGAACCGACGTTAATGGAGAAAAGATGATCAATAGACTGGTTCAAGTTAAATTCTCGCTCGCCCTTGCTTTCCTCGCTTCAATCTTCATCCTGATCCTGCCGCATGCTGCCGTCGGACAAGGCACGATTGCACCGGGTCAAAGCGTGCACGGGTCTTTATCTACAGGGCAAAGTCTTGAATATACTTTTAGTGGGATGAGTAATACTCCAATCCTGATGAGTGTTCAAAAGGGGAAACATGACCTTCATGTGGAGTTCTTCGACGCTGACGGTATGAAGCTTAAGAGGTATGAATATATCAGCACCAAGAAATTGCCCTTCACGCCGCAGAGCAACGGAACTTACAAGCTAGTCCTGAGTTGCACCAGCGGTAAGGATACCTTTGTTATGAAGATGGATTATGCCGGCGGGCCGCCGGAGCAGCGTAACAAGCTTATCCCATTGAGTTCAGGTGAAAGCCGCGAAGGCAATCTGGCCGCTGATGCTTATGATGAATATAGCTTCACGGGCAGCGCCGGTCATGCCCTTCGATTCACCATCCAACGGGATACACTCGATCTGCACATGACGATCTTCGATGATAAAGGTTTGGAGGTGCAGAAGGACGAATACATAGATAGTAACGCAAAGAAGTCTTTCACTCCGCCGACTACCGGAACTTATAAAGTTCGATTGAGATGTAGCAGCGGATATGGTCATTACATTATTGCACTCTCACAGTAGCAATTGAGAAGCGCAGTGCATTCGTTTCATCACTTGATTTCAGGGCGGCCCGTCTGTTTTCCGGCGACCCGGCTGATTCCTTACGTCGTAGTCACGTTATTTACAAAAACGGAAAAGCCCCGCGTGTCGGCGGGGCTTTCGCGTCTTCGTTAATGAAGGCGGGCTGTGATGCGTAGTGTGACGAACTCTCTCTGCCGCGAAGGTCTTGTTTGAAGCCCTCGCGCCGGAGTCGTCCGCGCGGTTAGTTGTCCGTGTCGCTCGCGTCTTCCTCCGAAGCGGACGGTTGATCTTCGGCGGCTACGCTTTCAAGCTGCTGGTCATCTTCCGCCGGTTGTTTGGACTTGGACGGGGCGTTGGAGATTTCCACTTGGGGCATACGAGACTCCTTTTTGGACATGCAAGACTCCTTTATTGATGCTGACGTTACGCTGTCGGGGCCGGGGTGCTCCGGCGTGTAAAAATCAGGTTGACGCGCCTGCAAGATACGCCCGGCGCGCGGGCGTGTCAAACGTGACTCCGGCGCGCGGATGCTCCCTAGATTCCGAGCACGTTGATGAGTTCCTGCACGGATGCGGCGCTCTTCTGCAAAGCGATGCGTTCTTCGGTCGTGAGGTTGATTTCGATAATCTGCTCAAGTCCGCGCGCGCCGAGTTTGCAGGGCACGCCAACATAGAGATTCTGCACCCCGTACTCGCCTTCAAGATACGCCGCGCACGGCAGGATTTTCTTCTTGTCCTTCAGGATGGCTTCCGTCATCTCGACTGCCGCCGCAGACGGCGCGTAGTAGGCCGAACCCGTCTTTAGGAGCGAGACGATCTCCGCGCCCCCGTTGGCCGTGCGCTTGACGATCTCGTCAATCTTCTCTTTCGACAGCAGTTCCGTGATGGGAATCCCCGCGCACGTCGAATAGCGTGCGAGCGGCACCATCGTGTCGCCGTGGCCGCCGAGGACGAAGGCCGTCACGTTCTCGACCGACACGTCCAGAGCTTCGGCGAGGAAACAACGCATGCGCGCCGAATCCAGCACGCCCGCCATCCCTATCACGCGATGCTTCGGGAATCCCGAACGTTTGTAGGCCACCTGACACATCGCGTCGAGCGGGTTCGAGACGATGATGAGTATCGAGTCGGGCGAGTATTTCACCACTTCGTCCACGACTTTTGAAACGATGTCGGCGTTCGTCTTGAGCAGGTCGTCGCGGCTCATGCCGGGCTTGCGCGGCAATCCGGCGGTGATGATGACGACATCGGAATCCTTCGTCAGCGCATAGTCGTTCGTCGAGCCGGTCATGCGCGCGTCGAAGCCCTCAATCGGCGCGGCCTGTGCCAGATCGAGCGACTTGCCCTGCGGCACGCCTTCCATGATGTCCACCAGCACCACGTCGCCGAGTTCCTTGCTCGCCAGCCAGTGCGCCGCCGTAGCGCCGACGTTCCCCGCCCCCACCACCGTAATCTTGTTTCGCTTGCCCATCGGTTTCGTTCCTTTCCTCTCGTCGAATGTTAAATTAAACGCTCTCTCAAAAGCTTGCGGGGCACGCCCGCACATCCGGCGGCCACCTCTCTCTTCGCGACTCGCGCGACCGGCAACAGGCACGCTTTGATGTAAGATTTGGAAGAAGCGCGAGTGTAAGGCGCACGCGCGAGGGGTGTCAAGGCAGTCTCTTACGCCGGAGAGGTGGACGCAAACCCACCCGTGCGACGAGCTACGATTGAACGAAACTACGCATGAGAATCCGCGAAATCTTCCTTAAACTCTTCGCCCCGCGCGTGACCGCGCGTCCCCTTCCCGAAGAGAGGCCGGGAGACGAAACCCTAGACGAAGACGTTGACGCTTTCGACCCTTTCCCCGAACCCGTCCGGCTGGAAATACGCGACGTGTTCGACCTCCATTCCATCCCGCCGCGCGACGTGCGCCGCGTCGTCGAAGAATATCTCGGAGAGGCGCAGGCCGCGGGCTTCAGGCAGCTACGCATCGTCCACGGCAAAGGCGTCGGCGTCCAACGCGAAGTCGTCCGCTCCGTCCTCGCGCGCACGCCCTTCGTCGAAGCCTTCACGGACGCTCCGCCGGAAGCGGGCGGGTGGGGCGCAACCGTCGTCAGGCTCGCCCGCCGTCAACCCGCGAGCGATTGAACGCAGGTCGTCGAAACCGTATGCGTCGCACAGTGCGGCAAGCGCCCGTCACAGCGCGGAGAGCGTCAGCAGTTCGTCCCAGTGCGTCGTGTAACGCGGCGAACGCCTCTCGCAACGTCCCGCCCAACTCTGCCGCAGCCCGCTTCCCAGATAACGCACCGTTCCATCGC
>JBAVPI010000938.1:0-3939 GCA_049692915.1 Pyrinomonadaceae bacterium | reverse complement strand
CTTCGCGCGCCCGACAGTGCGGAGCGCGTCACGTGCCCGAATTGCGCGTCGCTGCTCGACGTTAATCAAGGCCAGTTGCGTTACCTGAAGACGCTTGAGATGAAGGGGCCGCAGCCCTCGATACCGCTCGGCGCGTCGGCGGAGTTCGACGGGCAAGCGTTCAACGTCATCGGCTTCATGGTGCGCAGCGTCGAGTTCGACGGCGTGCGCTACTTCTGGCAAGAGTATCTGCTCTACAACCCGCAGCACGGTTTCCGCTGGCTCGTCGAATCCGACGGGCACTGGAGTTACGTGCAATCCGTTCCGCCCGGCGAAGTCTCGGAGGGCGACAAGCGCGCCACCTTTCGCGGTCGGAGCTACAAAATCTTTCAGGACGCGACGGCGCGCGCCGAATACGTGCAGGGCGAGTTTTACTGGAAGGTCACGACCGGCGAACTCGTCCGCGCGGTTGATTACGTGCACGCGCCCGCGATGCTCTCGAAAGAAGTTTCGACCGGCGGCGCGGCGGGCGGCGCAGAGATCAACTGGTCATACAGCGTCTATGTTCCCGTCAAAGAGGTCGAGCGCAAATTCAAAGTTGACCTGCCTTCGCCGACCGCGCCCGTCGCGCCGAATCAGCCGTTCCCGCACGCGGGCGTTTACAAATACTGGCTGCCGCTCGTGCTCATCGCGCTCTTGGCGGGCGCGGGCGTGTGGCTGACGGCCTCGCGCGCGAAAGTCTTCGATGAGGTTTACACTTTGCAGCCGCAGCCGGTCGCGACCGCGACGCCGCTCCTCGCCGAAGGGGCGAACGGAGCGGTAGCGACATTCACGCCCGTTGCTCAGCCGGACGCCGCGGGCGAAAACACGCAGGTCATCTTCAGTCAGGCTTTCACGCTCGCGGCCCGCCGGAACATACGCGTCAACGGGTTCGCCAACGTGGACAACAACTGGCTCTACGTCGAGGGCGATCTGATTAACGAAGAGACGGGTCTCGTGCAGTCGTTCGAGTTGCCCATCGAGTATTACTACGGCGTGGACGACGGCGAGTCGTGGAGCGAAGGCGGGAGCGAGCGGAGCGTCTATCTCTCGGCGCTGCCCGAAGGCCGCTACACCCTGCGACTCGAAGCGCAGTGGGAGAAGTGGAATCAAGCGTTGCCGCCGCAACTAACCGTCCGCGTCGAGCAGGGCGAGCCGCGCATACTGAATCTGTTGCTCACGCTCGTCGCCCTCTCAATCGTGCCCCTCTTCGTCGCCATCCGTCATTTCAGCTTCGAGCGGCGACGCTGGGCCGACAGCGCCTTTAACCCTTACGGGTCGGGCGGGAGCGATGACGGCGACGATTGAGATTAAGAAGTGTCGAGCCGTGAGTGATGAAATAGTGGCAAGTGATGAGACAAAGCCGCCGGTGCTTTCTTATCACTCACCGCTCAGCGACGGGAGGCAGAATGCTGACTAAACTTTATCTCTTATTCGGAGCGGGGGTGCTTGCGCTCTACGTCTTCTCGGCGTGGAACGGGTGGGAGGTCGGCAATCCGCAGAGGCAAATTCTGCCTGCGGACGTGCGCAACTCGCCCGGCGGCTATCGCTCTTTCCATTTCTGGCATTCCGGTTATCACGGAGGAAAATGATGCTCAACTCTTTTCTCGCGCAAGCATTTTTGCTGATGCAGCAGGGGTCGCCGGTTCAAGTCCAAGCGCCCGCTCAGACCGCTTCGTGGCGCACGCTCGATCAACTCGTGCCGTTAATCATCACGACTCTGATCTTCGCGGGCGTCGGCATCGTGCTCTTCGCGTTGGCCTACTGGATCATCATCAAGGTCTCGCCGTTCTCGGTGCGCAAAGAGATCGAGGAAGACCAGAACACGGCGCTCGCGATTGTCATCGCTTCGATCATCATCGGCATCGCGCTCATCGTCTCTGCCGCCGTCCACGGGTAGAGAATGAATCGGACTCCGATACTCTTCCTCAACGTCCTCGTCGTCGCCACGTGCGGGCTGGTGTACGAGTTGCTGGCGGGGACGCTCGCCTCCTACGTGCTCGGCGACTCGGTCACGCAATTCTCGCTCATCATCGGCATCTACCTCTCGGCGCTCGGCGTCGGCGCGTGGGCTTCTCGCTTCTTCGACAATGAACTCGCGCGCCGCTTCGTGGACGTGGAGTTGGGCGTCGCCGTCATCGGCGGGGCGAGCGCGCCGCTCCTGTTTCTCAGCTTCGCGCATCTCAGCTATTTCCACGTCGTACTCTACGGCATCGTCTTCCTCATCGGCGTGCTGGTCGGTCTGGAGATTCCGCTGCTGATGCGCATCATGAAGGATCAACTCGACTTCAAAGAGTTGGTCGCGCGCGTGCTGGCGTTCGACTATGTGGGCGCGCTCGTCGCGTCGCTTTTGTTTCCGCTCTTCCTCGTGCCGAAACTCGGACTCGTGCGCACGTCGCTCGTCTTCGGCCTCCTGAATGCGTGCGTTGGCCTGTGGGGGACGTGGTTGATGCGGCCCATCATCAAGGGCGACGTGACGGGCTTGCGCGTCCGCGCCGTCATCGTGATGGCGCTGCTCGTCATCGGCATCATCAAGGCCGACGCGCTCACCTCGCTCGCCGAAGATGCGATGTTCGCCGACGACATCGTCTATTCAAAGACGACCGCTTATCAACGTATCGTCGTCACGCGCAACCGCGCGGGCTTTCAACTTTTCCTCAACGGTAATCTTCAATTCAGTTCGGCGGACGAATACCGCTATCACGAGGCGCTCGTCCACCCCGCGCTCGCGCTCGCCGCTGAAGGTGAACGAACACCGCGCCGCGTGCTCGTGCTCGGTGGCGGCGACGGACTCGCCCTGCGCGAAATCCTCAAGTACCCGACAATCGAATCCGTCACGCTCGTTGACCTCGACCCGGACATGACGCGTCTGTCGCGCCGCTTCATTCCGCTCGCAAATTTGAACCGACACTCGTTCGACGATCCGCGCGTCCACGTCGTCAATGCCGACGCCTTTATCTGGATTGAAGCGGAGACCGCGCCCTTTGATGCGGCGATTGTGGACTTCCCAGACCCCAACACTTTCGCGCTCGGCAAGCTCTACACGACGCGCTTCTACCGCCTGCTCAAGCAGCGTCTCGCACCCGGCGCGGCGGTTGCCGTCCAGTCAACCTCGCCGCTGTTTGCGCGCAACTCATACTGGTGCGTCGTCAGGACGTTGGAGTCCGCGGGCTTCTCCGTCCGTCCCTACTACACCGCCGTTCCATCCTTCGGCGTCTGGGGCTTCGCGCTCGCCCGCGCCACCCCCTTCGACGCTCCCGCGCACGTCCCGCCCGGCCTCGAACTCAAATTCCTCGACGACTCCGCGCTCGCCTCGATGTTCATGCTCTCCGCAGACCTCGGCCCCGTGCCCGTCGAGATCAACCGTCTCGATAATCAATCGCTCGTGCGCTATTACGAAGCGGAGTGGCGGCGTTACGAATAATTAACAGGAGCAATCTACACGGATGGACAGGGTGAACAGGATTAAGGCAAAAAGAGGAGAAGAGTTATGTTGCATGAAGACCTCACCGGTAAAGCATTGGAAGCTTGTTTTGAGGTATCGAAGGAGTTGGGTGCGGGATTTCTGGAATCCGTCTATCAGAAAGCTTTGCTGATTGTGCTTCAACAGAAAGGGCTTGAGGTGAAAGTTCAGTTTCCTTTGTCCGTCAAATTTCGGGGACAAGTAGTCGGTGAATTTTACGCCGACCTGCTCCTAGAAAATAGAGTGATTCTTGAGTTGAAGGCGGTGCGCTCATTAACGCCGGAACATCAAGCGCAATTGATAAACTATCTTAATGCGACTGAAATAGAAGTAGGCTTGCTGATTAATTTCGGCAATCCGAGACTGGAATATAAAAGGCTTTATCGCCAACAGAACTCGTCAAAATCCCTGAAAGATTTTCTCTAAATTTCTTTTCCTTTATCCTGTCTATCCTGTCC
>JBAVPI010000937.1:0-4180 GCA_049692915.1 Pyrinomonadaceae bacterium | reverse complement strand
CGTTTGATCGGGGGAGGACGTTGCGCCGTTTTGCGGCGTTTGAATGCCGTCGGCGACCGGCCCGTTCTGCGACATGACGCGCAGGCGAAGTTCCGACGCAGGACGCCACGTGCGACCGTCGGCGGTGGCGCGCGCCACGTCAGCAAACTCAATCGTCCCGGCCCTCGCCGTCATGGACGCGATGAGTAAAATGCTGAACATCACAGCAACAGGGCGAAAAGCTTGATGCCTCATTATGGAGTCATCCTCCTCGATCAACTTATCCCTAGGTCAAAAGCGGCTTCGGCTCGACCGGTACAGGAATCTGTTTAAAATTAGTTATCAGAGACAGTGCTGGCGACTCGTGTCTCACTTAATGTCCCACAATTCTAAATACTTGCGGGGAAAACCCCGGCGGCTTTCTGTATTGGGAAAAGACGCAGAATAGCTTATGAATTCCAGTTTCGGCTGCTCATTAAACCCGCCGGGAAGTTTTGTGTCAAGGTAAAAAAAGGGCCGCCCCTGCGGGCGAACCCTTTTTCTGTCAGGATTTAGGCTCAAAGGCGAAAACCTTAGTCTCCGTCGCCCTGTCCGGCGGCGTCGGCGCGGCCCGCGCTCTGCTTCTCGTCCTTAAGCACGGCCTTGCGCGAGAGCTTGATTTTATTGCCCTCCTTGCCGATGCACTTGACCATGATCTGCTGCCCCTCTTTGAGTTCGTCGCGCACGTCGCGGACGCGGTGCTCGGCGATTTCAGAGATATGCAGCAGCCCGTCCGTGCCGGGAAAGATTTCGACGAACGCGCCGAAGTCAACGATGCGCGAGACGGTTCCGAGATAGGTCTCGCCGATGTCGGCTTCCGCCGTCAAGCCCCGTATGCGCGCGACCGCGGCCTGTGCCGCCTCGCTGTCGGCGGTGGCGATGGAGACAGTGCCGTCGTCCTCCACGTCAATCTTCGCGCCCGTCTCTTCGACGATGGAGCGAATCATTTTGCCGCCGGGTCCAATCACGTCGCGGATGCGGTCGGGGTTAATCTTGATCTGGATGATACGCGGAGCAAACGGCGACATCTCTTCGCGCGGCCCGTTGATGGCCTTCTCCATGATGTCGAGAATGTGGAAGCGGCCCTTCTTGGCCTGCTGCAACGCCTCGGCCATGATCTGCGCGTTGATGCCGCCGATCTTGATGTCCATCTGGAGGGCCGTGATGCCCTCGCGCGTTCCCGCCACCTTGAAGTCCATGTCGCCGTAGTGGTCTTCCGCGCCCGCGATGTCCGAAAGGATGGCGTACTTGTTGCCCTCCATCACGAGGCCCATCGCGACGCCCGCGACCGATGCTTTGATGGGCACGCCCGCGTCCATCATCGAGAGACTGCCGCCGCAGATGCTCGCCATCGAAGAAGAACCGTTCGACTCCGTGATGTCCGAAACGATGCGGAGCGAATAGGGAAACTCCGATTCGGCGGGCAGGACGGGTTCGAGCGCGCGACGCGCCAGAGCGCCGTGGCCGATCTCGCGCCGACTCGTCGAGCCGAAGCGACCGACCTCGCCAACCGAAAATTGCGGGAAGTTGTAGTGAAGGAGAAAACGGCGCTTGATCTCGCCCGTCTCCAGATCGTCCATGAACTGCTCGTCCTCTTTCGTGCCGAGCGTCGTCGTGACGATGGCCTGCGTTTCGCCGCGCGTGAACAAGGCCGAGCCGTGCGTGCGCGGCAGCCAGCCGACATCGCAGGTGATGTCGCGAATCTCGGAGAAGCGGCGACCGTCGGGGCGTCGGCGCTTGTTGAGAATGTCGTCGCGGAAGATTTTCTCTTTCAGGTGGTCGAAGATTTTCTTCGCCATCTGGCGCTGCTCAGGCTGGTCAGCCGGATACGCCTCGACGACCTCCTTCTTGAGCGCATCCACACCTGCGTAAGAAGCGAGCTTGCCCTGCTCCGTCGTGTCGAGCGAAGCGCGCAGGCGATCCGCGTAGTTGCGCTCGATCTCGCCGAGCATCTCCTGATTGAGTTCGGGGGTCGTGACCGGGCGCTTCTCGATGCCGAGCGCCTTGTAGAGTTCTTTCTGCCAGCGGCAGAGGCGATTGATCTCCTTGTGCGCGAGCATCAGGGCCTCGACCATGATCTCCTCGGAGACTTCCTTCGCGCCCGCCTCGACCATCACGATGGCCTCTTCCGTACCGGCGACGATCAGGTTCAAGCGCGACTCGCGCACCTCGTCGTAGGTCGGGTTGATGATGTAACGCCCGTCAATCAGGCCGACACGGACTCCGGCAATCGGCGTCTCGAAGGGGATGTCCGAGAGGTAGAGCGCGAGCGACGCGCCCGTGATGGCGATCACGTCCGGGTCGTTATCCGCGTCCGCCGAGATGACGGAGGCGATGACCTGCGTCTCGTTGCGATAGCCCTTGGCGAAGAGCGGGCGACACGGGCGGTCAATCAGGCGACAGGTCAGGACTTCCTTTTCGCCGGGACGCCCCTCGCGCCGGAAGTAGTTGCCGGGGATGCGCCCCGCCGCGTAGTTGTGCTCTCGATATTCGACCGTGAGCGGGAAAAAGTCTATGCCCTCGCGGGGGCTGGGCGCGCCGACGGCGGCGACCAGAAGCATCGTGTCGCCGTAACGGATGACGACCGAGCCGTCGGCCTGCTTGGCGACGCGGCCCGTCTCGACCGAGAGTTCCTTGTCGCCTAATTTAATCTTCTCGTTGAGATATTTTTTGACTGCCATGTTCGCTTGTCTCCTACGGACGCCGTGTGCGCGCTTGGGGCCTTGTCGGCGGCGGCGTCTCATCCGCTGCCGCCGAGCTAGGCGTCCGGCAATAATTGTCTGCCGCCGTGTCGAACGGGTTGCGCTACGTGAGGCGCGACCCTCGTCCCGGCGAAAACACGAAAAAACGGCACCCGTCTCCGAACCGTGAGACCGGTGCCGCCTTTTGCTTTTGTGTGCTAGAGGCTGCGACCCTCGCGCCCACCGACGGGGAAGTGCGCGCCGTCACGTTCGGCAACTTCCACGGGTTTTGTAACGGGCGCGGGGCTGTTGAAAAGAGGCCAGAGTCCTCGTTCACCTGACGTTTGAACTCACCGAAGTCCGACCGTGCCGGCCCGGATCGTCGCCGCAACATTAGCGGCGCAGGCCGAGTTTGGCGATGAGTTCGTGATACCCCTCGATGTCTCTACGCTTGAGGTAGTCGAGCATGCTGCGACGCTGCGAGACCATCTTGAGCAGCCCGCGTCGCGAGTGGTTGTCTTTCTTGTGCGTCTTGAAATGCTCCGTCAGATCGTTAATGCGCCGCGTCAGCAGTGCGACCTGCACCTGCGGCGAACCCGTGTCGCCCTCGTGCGTTTTATGCTCGCCGACGATTTCTTCCTTCACTTCTCTTGCTAATGACACTGTTCTTGATGATCCTCCCAGACCGCAGTAAGCCCGTATCCACAGGCAACCGCTAGAGTTAATTAAACCAGTGCAATTTAGCACGCCCCTCGTCGGACTGTCCAGCGAAGGCATTGACGCGCGCCGCAACGATAAAGATGCCTTGAAAGCGCGCCCGGCGGAATGATAGAGACGATAATCTCCGGTCGTAAAATTTTGAAGAACCGAGTGTGACAAACAATCGCGGCGGCACGCCTCTGTGCGCGAAGTGCGGGGCGTGTAAGTTCCGGGGCGGCGTCCTTATCTCACAGAAGGCGTGACCGTCCATCGCCTTCTCTGCTACGATGGCCCGCCGTTCGTCAACCCGCAGCGAATCGAAAGAGGACTCATGGACGCTAAAGACGAGATAACTGAAAAACGTGCGCGCATTCTGGTCGTGGGCGGCGGCTTCGGCGGCCTCTTCACGGCTCTTGCGCTCGCGGGCGCGGGCGACGTGACGCTCATCAGCAACGAAGATCATTATCTGCACACGCCGATCCTCTACGAATACCTGAGCGGCGAGGTCGAGGCGTGGCACATCGCGCCGCGCTACAGCGACCTGCTCAGCGAGCGCGTGCGCTTCGTGCAGGGCGCGGTGACAGAGGTTGACTTGGAGAAGCGCGAGGTTGCCGTCGCCGGTCGCGTGCGCCGCATCTGGTACGACTATCTAGTCCTCGCCGTCGGCGGCATCACCAACTTCTGGAACATCGAGGGCGCGGAGCGATACACCATGCCCTTCCGCAAAATTCGTCATGCCGACGACCTGCGCCAGCGCATGATTGACGTGCTCGACCGCATCC
>JBAVPI010000936.1:0-4808 GCA_049692915.1 Pyrinomonadaceae bacterium | reverse complement strand
GGCCACGCGACGCTGTACGCGGTGGGGGCCGACGGCATGAGCCGACTCGGTGCGCCGAACGAGTTGATCGCGCGCGATGTGTCGGAAGTGACGGTGCAGGTCGTCACGCTCGACGAATTTTGCGCCGAGCGCCGTCTCGAACCCGACTGGCTGTTCGTTGACATCGAAGGCTTCGAGATCGCCGCCCTCGAAGGTGCGCGCGAGTTGATCGAGAGGCGCGGCGCGGCGATGCGCCTCGTCGTCGAGATGCATCCGAGCGTGTGGGATTCTGCGGAGACGAGCCGCGCGAGCGCCGAAACGCTGCTCCGCGAGTTGGGGCTGCGCGCCGTGCCTCTGACCGGGCAGACCGATGCTCTCGGCGAACATGGTATCGTCTCTCTGGAACACACGGGCGACGCGCACTAAACGGACGAGAGCTACAGGCATGGCTGAGTGGCACATCATCACGGGCGAGTATCCGCCGCTTCAGGGCGGCGTGAGCGACTACACGCGCATCGTGGCCGAAGGATTGACCGCCGCGGGCGATGAAGTCGTCGTCTGGTGTCCGGCCCTCGCCGGTGACGGGCGCTCGCGTGACGTGTGCGAAACGCGCGCGTGCGACGACGAGGGCAGCGGGTACATGTCGTCGCACGGCTTGACGGTGCGCCGGGAACTCGCTTCGTTCGCGCCGTCGGACTGGCGTCGTCTCGGTCGCATGCTCGACGAAGAGAGAGCGCCGCGCCGTCTGCTCGTGCAGTACGTGCCGCATCTTTACGGATACCGCGCGATGAACCTCCCGCTCTGCCTCTGGCTGTGGAAGCGCGCTCGCTTCGACGGCGACGAAGTGCAGATCGTGTTGCACGAACCCTTTCTCGATTTCGGCGGCAACCCGCGGCAACGCGCGGTCGCGTTCGTGCAGCGTCTGATGGCGGCGGTGATTTTAAACGGCGCGTGCCGGGTCTGGACGACGACGCGCGCGTGGGAAGATTGCTGGCGGCCTTACGCCTTCGGCAGGCGCGTCCGGTTCAATTGGCTGCCCGTGCCGTGTACCATCCCGGTCGCATGCGATCCCACTTCATCGTCGGACACGGTGAGCGTCCGTGCCCGTTACGTTCCGCGCGCGGGGCATTCGCTCGTCGGTCATCTCGGCACGTACCCGCAGCACATCGCCGCGCAACTCCGGCTCGCGCTGCCCGCGCTGCTCGCGAAAAACGCGTCCGTGTCCGTGCTGTTGATGGGGCGCGGAAGCACGTACACGCGCGACGCGTTGATTGCCTCGCACCCTTCACTTGCGGGGCGCATCCACGCGACGGGCCTCCTTGATGAGCGCGAACTGTCAACGCACCTCGCCGCCTGCGACGTGCTCGTGCAGCCGTTTACGGACGGCGTGAGCACGCGCCGCACGAGCGTCATGGCCGGACTCGCGCACGGCCTCCCCATCGTGACGACGTGCGGGCGTCTCACCGAAACCTTGTGGGCCAAGAGCAACGCGGTCAAACTCGTCCCTGCCGATGACGCCGCCGCGCTCAGCGCAGGCATCGAGCAACTATTGAACGACGCCCCCGAACGCACCCGCCTCCGCCACGCGGCCCGCACGCTCTACCGCGAACGCTTCGACGTTTCGCACATCGTCGCGGCCCTCCGCCGCGAACGCACGGCGGCGGAGATCGTGGACAACATTCTTCCGTCCGAGGTCAAAGCCTGAATGCGCATCGCGGTTATCAACTGGAGTCGGCGCAAGGCCGGAGGCGTCGAGACGTATCTCGGCGGCGTCATTCCCGAACTTCTACGGGCTGGCCATAAGGTAGCGTTCTGGTACGAAGTTGACCTGCCGTCCAATCGTGAGCAGATCGTGCTTCCCGCGAGGATACGGACGTGGTCAGTCGCCGAACTCGGCACGACGCGCGCGTTGTCTGCGCTCGCCGAGTGGCAGCCCGACTTGATTTACGCGCACGGACTGCTCGATCCTCAACTCGAAGCCGCCACGCTGAAGATCGCGCCCGCCGTCTTCTTCGCACACTCGTACTACGGGACGTGCATTAGCGGTGCGAAGACGTTTAAGTATCCGGTCGTCCGTCCCTGTCAACGTCAGTTCGGCTGGGAGTGTCTTGCGCATTATTATCCGAACCGCTGTGGCGGCTTGAATCCTCTGACGATGGTTAAAGAGTACCGGCGGCAATCGCTGCGGTTGGAATTGATGCGCGATTACAAGGCCATCGTGACGCACTCGCGCTACATTCAAGCAGAACTCATCAAGCACGGGCTGTCGGCCAGCAGCGCCTACAGGTTTCCCTACTACGTCCACGGAACGCACGCCGCCTCCGAGCCTGACGAATCGGTGATCTCTTTGCGGCCTATACTTGCTCGCGCGCTACCTATCGTCGGCGATGAACGGCAGGTCAGAGCCGAGCCGTCAAGCGACGGGTGGCGTCTGTTGTTCATGGGACGGATGGATATGCTCAAGGGCGGAGGTGTTCTACTTGAGGCCTTGCCGCATGCCGCCGAAAGATTAGGCGTGCCCCTGCACGTGACCTTCGCGGGGGACGGCCCCGCGCGACGCGCTTGGGAGCGGCGTGCTTCCCGCTTGCAGCGCAATAACAACAGTCTGCATATCAAATTCACGGGTTGGCTCAACGGGGCACAGATTGACAATCTTCTCGACGAGTGCGACTTGCTGGTCTTGCCGAGTTTGTGGCCGGAACCCTTCGGACTCGTCGGGCCGGAGGCCGGTTTGCGCGGCGTGCCTATCGCTGCCTTCGGAGTCGGCGGTATTCCCGACTGGCTGATAGACGGAGTCAACGGTCACATCGCTTCCGGTAACCCCCCGACCGCCGCGGGACTCGCCGATGCCATTATCAAATGCCTCTGCGACCCCGCGACGCACGCCCGCATGAAACATGCGGCGGTCAGTCTCGCACAGAAATACAACATGCGAAATCACCTCGCGGCCCTGCTCGATGTGTTCGCCGGCGTCATTGGTAAGGAAGAACTACGCCATCGCGAAGAAGCCGAAGATGCGCATCCTGCTCACATCATTTATTGACGACAACCGCTGGAGCGGGATGGGCAAATGGTCGCATGAGATGGCCGAAGAATTGACGCGCCTCGGTCACGTTACGACGCTCTGGTTCGCCGACGATTTTCCGCTCGTCAAAAGGGCCGGGCGCTTCTCCATCCTGCTCTTCCCCGTCGCACTGGCGTTTCGCATATGGCGTCGGAGGTCTCAATTCGATGTCGTCGTCGTGCACGAGCCGGCTGGTTTGTGGTACGGCTTACTACGCCGTCTCGCGCCCTCTTTGCCGCCGATGACGTTGATGTGTCACAACGTGGAGAGCCGACATTTTAGTGATTTGCTCAGGGCCGCGCGTTGCGGTTGTGCGGAAATACCGCGCGGCATGAGGATAAAAACGCCTCTCTTCCGCCTCTGGCAATCCGACGGTGCGATCAGGCTGGCAGATCACGTTGTTTGTCTGTCGAGCGTTGATAGGAATTACCTTGCGCGTCGTTTGGGGCGAGCGGGCGGGCGTGTGTCACTTCAAATCAACGGCGTCGCTACGGAATACTTTCGGACTCGACGCGAAGATTTGAGGGATCAACGCGCGTTGTTCGTCGGCGGATGGCTGGACATCAAAGGCAAACGTGTCCTGCCATCATTATGGGCACAGGTGCGCGCGAGATTCCCGCAAGCGCGTTTGACAATTGTCGGCAGCGGGCAATCGGCGGGGCGGGTGCTCGCGGATTTTCAGGAGTGTGACCGCGCGTCGGTAAACGTCATCACACTTCTCACGCACGAGTCGGACATGATCGCTCAGTATGCTGCGCATGACGTTCTTATCATGCCTTCGCTCTCCGAAGGCTCGCCGCTCTCTCTTCTGGAAGCGATGGCGGCAGGGCTGCCGGCAGTGGCGGCCCGCGTGGGCGGCATTCCGGACATTATCATGGAGGGACAGACGGGCTTACTCTTTCACCCTGCGGACTCGACGACGGCGGCGGCGCAGGTTTGTCATTTATTCTCCGATCCCGCGCAGGCTGTGATCTTCGGGCGCGCCGGTCAAGAGCGGGCGCGGCGCTTGACATGGACTGCCTCCGCGCAAACTCTCTTGACGGCCATCGAAGGAACCTTACCGGCAATTTCTAAAAGCTCAGAGCTTATCAAACAATCGCGTGAAGAAATCGGCGGCGAAACATGTTCCGGCAGGGCGGTTAAAAATGACTGTTAACTCGCAAAGCGCGCAGACAGCATATGAGGACTGGCATGACAGGTTGGACGTTGACGGAGAAACAGATACGCCTTGGCATCGTCTCGTCAAGCAACACCTCGACGCGGAGCGCGACTTGGCCGGCAAGAGAGTTTTAGAGATCGGCTGCGGGCGCGGCGGCTTCGCCTGCTGGTTGGCAAGTCACGAGCTACACCGTCCGTCTCAGGTTGTCGCAGCGGACTTTGCTCATACAGCAGTGAGCAAAGGACGTGCTTTCGCAGCCGCGCGCGGCGTCAATGGAATCACGTGGGAGGTCGCTGACATTCAAGCCATTGCACACCCCGTAGCAAGCTTTGATACCGTCATCTCGTGCGAGACCGTCGAGCATGTTCCAGACCCGCGGCACGCCATCACGGAGTTGGCGCGTGTGCTCAGGCCCGGCGGTCGGCTTCTACTAACGACGCCGAATTATCTCGGAACAATGGGACTCTATCGCGGCTACATGCGACTGACCGGACGCCGGTACACTGAGGAGGGGCAGCCGATTAACAACTTCATGCTCCTGCCTCGCGTGCGAGCGTGGATTGGGCGGGCAGGCTTGCGCATCCGCGAAGTTGATGCCGTCGGACA
>JBAVPI010000935.1:0-1937 GCA_049692915.1 Pyrinomonadaceae bacterium | reverse complement strand
GGGCCAGCGACGCGAGCGTGATGCCGAGTTGCGCGGCGGAAAGATACGCGTTGAGATTGTCGAGCAGTTCGAGCAGTCGCAGTGCGCGGCGGTCGCCGCCCGCGGCCAGCGATTCGATGCGCGAGCGGCGCACGCCGACGAAGGCGAATTCGGCGGCGACGAAAAAGCCGTTGACGAAGACGAGCAGCAGGATGACAAGGATGTTGATTGCCGTGAACACCGTGAGCGGTATGTTAGAGAGGGCGTCCGTCGCCGTCAAATTATGTTCGGCGGCGTGTCGGCTATTCCGTGAAGCGCAAATCGGTGAAGCGCAAAATAAGCGGGGGCGCGCTCGATGTCGAGTGCGCCCCCGCTTAAGTTGAGGATGAGATGGCCGTTGTTATTCGGTCATCGCCGTGTGGAAGTTCACCGGCTCCAACTCGCCCGCCGGTTTCGCCGACGCGGACTCTTCCACTTCGCGACTCTGCGCGGCTTTGAAGCCGTTGCCGTTCTCCGTCGCGGTGGTCTTGGGTGCGCCCACGTGCGTCAGCCACGGGCCGGGCGCGTCACGCTCGCCGGAAGTAATCTCGAAGTATGCTCTCTGGATACGCTCGGTGACGGGGCCGCGCTTGCCCGTGCCGATCTCGATGCGGTCAACGGAGCGGATGGGCGTCACTTCAGCCGCCGTCCCCGTGAAGAACAGTTCGTCGGCGACGTAGAGGGCGGCGCGCTGAATCCCCGACTCGACCATCGGGATTTCCAGTTCGCGGCAAATCTGAATCACGCTGTCGCGCGTGATGCCGGGCAAAATCGAGGACGAGAGCGGCGGCGTGACGACTTTGCCGTCGTGTACGAGAAAGATGTTTTCGCCGGAGCCTTCCGAGACGAAGCCGCGGTCGTCAAGCGCGATGCCTTCGGCGTAGCCGTTCGTCAACGCCTCCATCTTGATGAGTTGCGAGTTCATGTAGTTTGCGCCCGACTTCGCCATCGCCGGCATCGAGTTCGGCGTCAGGCGATTCCAAGAAGAGACGCACACGTCAACGCCGCGCTCAATCGCCTCGTCGCCGAGATACTTGCCCCAGTCCCACGCGCCGATGTAGCAGGCCAGCGGGTTGGGAAACGGGTTGACGCCGAAGGCCGGTCGCGCCTCGTCGAGAGTGCGGAAGATAATTGGGCGGATGTAGCACGATTGGAGTCCGCTGCGCGCGACGAGTTCGACGGTGGCGTTCGACAATTCATCCACCGACCATTCATGCTCCATGCGGTAGATTCTCGCGGAGTTGACGAGCCGCTGCATGTGTTCGCGCAGGCGAAAGACGGCGGGGCCGCGCGTCGTTTTGTAACAGCGAATGCCCTCGAAGACGCTCGAACCGTAGTGGATTACGTGCGACATGACGTGGATGTGCGCGTCGTTCCATTTGACGAATTTCCCGTTGTGCCAGACCTCGGAAACGATGGTCGGCGTCTTGACATCATTCTTCCTTGCGTCGTCTGCGAACATATCTCTCTACTCCTTCGCGGTCATGAATACGCTCTGGCAGGCCGTTAGCGGGGAAAGGCTTGCCGATTCGCTGGCTGCACGGGGCGGAATCTAACGCTGACGGAAAACTCTCTCGAACTGAGTTGCGACACGTGGCTGTATAAGGTAATGCACGATACCGCAGAGGCGACGCGCTTGGCAAGCAGGGCGCACCGCTCGCTTCCGGCCACCACGACACACATCGTTTGACCGGCCCCGGCTTTATAAGTTAAAGAAGTAAAGAAGTCTTGTTCGAAGAATTAAGCGGGAAGCGGCAGAGGTTTGACGGATGCGTATTGTGTTCAGCGTCATTCTCGTCCTGCTGGCGGGCGGCGTGCCGGTGTGGTTGGCGACGCGCAGGACGAGAAAGAAGTTTCAAGAGCGTTCCGGGCGCGAACCGGCGGACGCCGAACTCGACCGACCCGGCGCGTGGCTGCAA
>JBAVPI010000934.1:0-6647 GCA_049692915.1 Pyrinomonadaceae bacterium | reverse complement strand
GGCCTGACGAGTGCGACGGAAGAGACGCGCCGCTTCGTACGCGAACTCATCGAACAGCGCCGCCGTCCCATCATCGTTGACGCCGACGGACTGAACGCGCTCGCGACGAGGCCCGATGATCTGCGCGGCACGCGCGATGCGCCGATCATCATCACGCCGCACGAAGGCGAGATGCGCAGACTCTTGGGGATTGACGCAGCCGACGCGCTGGCGGAACGGGTACGCGTCGTCTCGGAGTTTGCGAAGGCGCACGAACTGATCGTCGTTCTCAAGGGGACACGCACGTTGATTGCGTCGCCGGACGGGCGTGTGTTCGTCATCCCGACGGGCAACGCCGGACTCGGCACTGCCGGATCGGGCGACACTTTGACGGGGCTGATCGCGGGCTTCAACGCGCAAGCCTTCGCTTCGCTCGACGCCGATGCCGACGCCATCGCCGCGACGGTGGCTGCCGTCTATGTGGGTGGACTGGCGGGCGACATCGCGGCGCGCGAACGCGGCATGCGCACGCTCGTCGCGCAGGACATCTACGAGCATTACGGGGCGGCCATTCGCGCGCTCGACGAGCGGGGCGAGATGCCATGAAACAGGATGCAGCGCGCACACGAATCGCGACGGGCGAGTGGGTGACGAATGGCCCCGACGAGACTTTCATCGTCGGCCAGCAACTCGGCGCGAGTCTCGCGGGCGGCGAGGTTATTCTGCTGCACGGCGCGCTCGGCGCAGGCAAGACGGTCTTCACTAAAGGACTGGCGGTCGCGCTCGGCGTGGACGAAGACGAAGTGACCAGCCCGTCTTTCACGCTCGTCAATCCGTATCAGGAAGGGCGTCTGACGCTTTACCATCTCGACCTCTACCGCCTCGACGAAGGCGCGAGCGCGGGATACGCTGTTGATCTCGAAGACCTGCTCGCCGACGAGCGCTCCGTCATCGTCATCGAGTGGGCAGAGCGTCTGGGCGGATTTCCGCTGCCGTCACCCGTCTGGCACGTCTCGATTGAGGGCGACGGCGAAGACCCGCGCCGCATCAGGATTTATCAGGCTTGAGGGTTTTGCGACGGAGAGTTGTTGACGGCAGCGTCGCTTCGTCAGCGCATCGTGCTAAAATGGCGACGGCAACCGAATTAGTTTAAGGAGAAGAAAGAAGATGCCGTATTCAGAAATTTTGATCAAGCCGATGCGCGAAGACCTGACGCGTTTCGGAATCGAAGAGACGAGAACGCCGGAGCAGGTCGAGGCCGCGATTAAAGAGACGAAGGGCACGCTGCTCGTCGTCGTCAACTCGGTCTGCGGATGCGCAGCGGGTAAGGCGCGGCCCGGCATCGCGATGGCGCTTCAGAACGAAGCGCGGCCCGACCGTGCCGTCACGGTCTTCGCCGGGGCCGACATCGAAGCGACGGCCAAAGCCCGCGAGCACTTCGCGCCCTACCGGCCATCGTCGCCGCAGATCGGCCTCTTCAAAGACGGCCAACTCGTCTATATGCTCGAACGCCACGAGATCGAGACGCGGCACGCCGAAGAGATCGCGCAGGAATTGACGCAAGCCTTCGACCGTTTCTGCGTTCCCGTCAACTCGGCCACCGCATAAAAGTCGAGAGCGGAAGGACGAAGCGATGCGAGTCTCGATGTCACATTTCAAATCTGAAATTTGACATCGAGACTTGTGATTTCAAACGCTTCACCCTTCCGCCTTCATCCCTCATCCTTAGCTTCCCATGTCTCGACTGTCACTGAACACCCCCGTCCTCGCGCTGCCGCAATACAACATCATCGCGCGATTCGGTGTGCCGACGGCGCGCAAGCTGGCGCTCGCCGTGGCGAACGTATCGGGCGCGCGCGACGCGGGCGAAGTGTCGGCCGAAGACCTGCTCAACTATCTGCCGATGCGTTACGAGGATCGCTCGAATCTGGCGCGCGTGTGCGATTTACGCGACGGGGTTGAAGCATCGCTGGAATTGTACGTGCGCGTCGCGGGCGGTTTTCAGGTGGGCAAGAGCCGCGGGCCGAAAGCGCCGCCGCTGTTCATCTTCGAGATTACGGCGAGCGACCCGGAGCGCACGGATAAGCCCGTCGTCGTCTGGTGGTTTGTTTCGGGGAGACAGGCGGGACGCATCGTCGCCTATTATCGTCAAAACTTTTCGCGCGGCGCGCGCTTCGTTGCCTTCGGCAAATGGGAGTGGGACTCGCGGCGCAATACGTTCGCGCTCCGCCTCAACAAGCCCGACGAATTGGAGATGCTGCCCGGCACGTGGACGCCGCCCGAACACGCGCTGATTCGTCTGGCTGAAGAGGGCGCGGCGCAAATTAACGCGAGAGGAAACGAATCGTCAGCAGAAGACGACGGCGAAGCGTCGTCCATCGTCACGGAGAACGTTGACGAAGAGGAGCACGAGTCCGACGAGACGAACGAAGACGAAGCGTCCGACCCGTCGCTCAACGCCATCCACACGGGCCGTCGCGTGCCCGTCTATCGCAAGCTCGGAGAGTTTCGCACGAAGCGTCTGCGCGAGATCATGCACGCCGTGCTCGCACAACTGGACGACGAAGCCTTCGACGAAACGCTGCCCGCCGACTTAATCATTCGTCAACAACTCATCCCTCGCGCCGATGCCATCCGGCGCATACACTTTCCGATTGACGACGCTCCGCTCGCCGAGTATGAGCGCGCGCGCAGTCCCGCGCACCTGCGTCTCATCTTCGAGGAATTTTTCTGGGTCGCGCTCGCCATCGCCCTGCGGCGCGGCGAGCGGACGAAGGAACCGAAGGGCGCGATCATCGAAGTCACGGAACGGATGCGCGAGCGCATGCTCGCGACGCTTCCCTTCACCTTGACGGGCGCGCAAGGGAGGGCCGTCACGCGCATTCTCGACGACATGGTGTCGGACGTGCCGATGAACCGTCTGTTGCAGGGCGACGTGGGCAGCGGGAAGACCGCCGTCGCGCTGCTCTCGATGCTGGCGGCAATGGAGAACGGCTACCAGACGGCGTTGATGGTGCCGACGGAAATCCTCGCCGAGCAGCACGCGCGCAACATCAAGCGCATGCTCGCGACTACGCCCTACCGCGTCGAGTTGCTTATCGGCAGTTTACGTGCGGGCGAGAAAAAGCGTCTGCACAAAGACCTCGCGGCGGGCGAGATTCACGCCGTCGTCGGCACGCACGCGGTCATACAGGACGCGGTCTCATTCCATAAGCTCGGACTCGTCGTGATTGACGAGCAGCATCGCTTCGGCGTCCTGCAACGCGCGGCCTTGCGCGAGCGCGGCTTCAACCCGGACGTTTTAGTGATGACGGCGACGCCCATTCCGCGCTCGCTCGCGATGACGGTTTACGGCGACCTCGACGTGTCCGTGATTGACGAGTTGCCGCCCGGTCGCACGCCGATCAAGACGGTCGTGTGCGGCGAAGACCAGCGCTCCGGCATTTACAAGGGCGTCGAGCGTGAGGTGCGCAAAGGGCGTCAGGTCTATGTCGTCTATCCGCTCGTCGAAGAGTCGGAGAAGATGGACTTGAAGGACGCGACGCGCATGTTCGAGCAATTGCGCGACCGCGTCTTTCCGCATTTCTCCATCGGGCTGCTGCACGGCAAGATGAAGTCGGGGGAGAAGGAAGAAGTGATGCGGCGTTTCGTCTCAGGCGAGATTCACATCCTCGTCGCGACGACGGTCGTCGAGGTCGGCGTGGACGTGCCGAACGCCTCTCTGATGGTCATCGAACATGCGGAGCGCTTCGGCCTCTCGCAACTCCACCAGTTGCGCGGGCGCGTCGGGCGCGGCGCGGAAGAGTCTTATTGCATCCTGCTCGCTTCGGAGAAGCAAACATCCGTCGCGCGTGAACGACTCGGCATTATGGAAGAGACGAACGACGGTTTCCGCATCTCCGAAAAAGACCTTGAGATACGCGGCCCCGGCGAAGTGATGGGCACACGACAATCGGGCGTGCCCACCTTCCGCATCGGCAATCTCGTGCGCGACGTGTTGATTTTGGAAGAGGCCAGACGCGAAGCCGACCATTACCTCACGACGCGCAAGCTGACGCGCGAGACTTCACGTCTCATCGAACGCGTGCGCGCCGACGCGCGTTTCGGGCTGGCCGCCGTCGGCTAAAAAACATCTCTGCCGGAACAAAAACATTCCTCGCAACTCCGAGAGTCTGTTTGAAAGATAACCCGACTTGATACTGAGGCAGGGTTAAACTTAAAGCTCTATGCTCCTCGCCCGATGGTTCATTTCGGATTTTGAAATGGACTCTAAACCCGAACCCTCGAACTGCCCCGCGCCGTCGTGTTACATTCAACGTGAGATGCGCATCATCACCGGACTCTATCGCGGACGTGTCTTGAAAAGCCCGCCTGCTATGGCGATTCGCCCGACCTCCGACCGCATGCGGGAGACCCTCTTTAACGTTATTGCGCCGCGCGTCGGCGGTTCGCGCTTCCTAGACCTCTGCGCCGGGACGGGCGCTATCGGCATTGAAGCACTCTCGCGCGGCGCGTCTTTCGTTACCTTCGTTGACCGTGTACACAAGTCTTGCGGCCTCGTCGAAGCCAACCTCGACTTGTGCGGCGTGCCCGAAGAATTGACGGAAGTGGTCAAGAGTGACGCGGCGGAATATCTGCGCCGCACCGCCGGCGGCGACGGCAAAGACTGGCGCGGCGGCGCGGAGCCGTGGGACATAGCTTTTTTCGATCCGCCCTACTCGACGGACTATCTGCCCGTGCTCAAGATTTTCGGCGAGCACACCGCCGCGCTGCTGCGCGAGGGCGGCATACTCGTCGTCGAGCATCATCACAAGAACATTCTGCGCGACGAGTTCGGCGGCATCCGGCGCTGGCGCATACTGAAGCAGGGCGACTCGGCGCTTAGTTTCTACGAGCGCGAATAGCCGATGGACGCGGAGCGTGCATTACAATGCGCTCGCCGGTTGATACCGGATACATCTTGCTCCCACCTCATGAAACGTTAAGATAGGGCCGACGGCGCTGTGCAGGAAGGCCGTCAAATCAAAGGCTCTCACGGGAGATAATTCATGAATCCGTCTGGAAGGGAGCGGCGGCTTTCACCTCGATTCGTCGTCCGCGTGGCGTGCGCAATCACATTACCGCTCGAAGAACAGAGCATCCTTTTCCCGCGCGCACGACTCGACGCCTATACGCGCGACCTGAGCGAGTCGGGCCTCGGCGTCGTCGTCTCGTCCATCTACATCGGTTACGACTGCGTCGTTGACGAGGGCCGCGCGCTCCGTCTCGCGCTCGAACTGCCCGGCGGAACGGTCGGGTTGGAAGCGACGGCGGCTCATTACCTGCGCCTCGACCGTGGCGGCGAAGAGATCAGCTACCTCATCGGCATGCGCATCACAGAGATGAGCGGCGAAGCCCACGCGCGCTACGCTGCCTATCTCGGAGAATTGGCTGAACAGGAGATGACATGAATATCGCCCTCTACTGTGACAACACTTCCCCGCTAACCTTGAACGAATGTGCAAATTACTTAACCCTGTATTTAATAAGGAGAGCACATTCACGGTAGGGACAGAAAGATTCCCTTTAGGATAAAATCGGGATAGATATAAGTACGCGCGCAGCCTTTATCTGTAGGAGGGGTCGAGAAAATGTCAATTAAAGGTCAAGCATGTGTCGCTTCCATTTTGCTTTCCGTGCTGGTCATGTCGGGTTGCAAATCTTCGGGCGACGTAAACTCCACCGCGCCCACCAACACAAATACGAACACAGCGAAAACAACCGCGTCGCCCGCACAGCCTAACGCGGACGGCACGATCCCTTCCGCCACCGGCGTCGAAAAAGAGAAGCCCGCGGCAGGCAAAGGTAACGTTCAGGGCAAAGTCCTGTATAACGGGCAACCGGCCAAAGAGATTGAAGTGAAACTGTGCAAAACATTCAGCCAGTATCTGGG
Organism: Pyrinomonadaceae bacterium; assembly: GCA_049692915.1. Lineage (GTDB taxonomy): Bacteria > Acidobacteriota > Blastocatellia > Pyrinomonadales > Pyrinomonadaceae > JAIVJG01. The sequence goes on along the minus strand of JBAVPI010000934.1, from coordinate 736 downwards.
CGGGTGTGGCGGAGAAACATTCATCACAAGGACGGATAGCGCGGGCGAGTACTTAATCAAAGACGTGCCGCCCGGAATTTACGAAGGGTTGATCGCGAAAGTCTTCAACACGGACTATTTCGTCTTCGCGACTTCGGGCATCGTTCAATCCGCCAAGTACAAGATCGAAGAGGGTCAGACATTTTTCGCGCCCGACACGAATCTATTCAAGAACGACGTAAAGCTTGTGACGCCTAAAGCAGGCTCGAAAATCGGCGCGGGCAACATTGAGGTGAAGTGGGACGCTTACCCGGACGCGTCCTATTACAAGTTCAGCATCTACGCCGACAGCTCATCGGGAGCGCAGACCGAGTACGATTACATCAACAAACGCGTCGAAGGGCTGTCATACGTTTTGGATAAACCGCTGTCACCCGGTTCATACACTTGCAAGGTCATAGCCTATAACAGCAACGACATCAAACTTTCTGAAAGTTCGAGTGACATCAAGTTCAACGTGACGGGCGAAGCGACGAAGTAGAGCCACTATTTTTAAGACGGACAGAGGGACGGAGGACGCAGTTAAGATTAGAACTACGCCCCCGTCCCTCTGTGTTTAATTCCGCGTTATTGCAACGATGCCTTAGTAGCGACGATGCTTGTTGCGGAGTTTGTAAGTATAGAGTGCCGAGCCGCCCGCACCCGCCAGCGCGCCGATGCCCGCTCCGCGCCTTCCGCCGATCAACCCGCCGAGAAT
>JBAVPI010000933.1:0-8662 GCA_049692915.1 Pyrinomonadaceae bacterium | reverse complement strand
CACCGCGCTCGCCGCGACAGCCGACGAAGCCGCGCGCACCGTGCTCGCCGCACGCGACGCGCTTCTTCACCCTCTTACCTGACGCGGCTCTTCTTCCGTTTCAGAAAATCAATCAAGACGAACTGCGTGAGATTGCCGGGCGTCGCGAAGTAGGCTTTGCCGTTCGTCATCTGCGACATCTGTTTGACGAACTCGACGAGATAATAATCGCTCGCCAGCATGAACGTGTTAATCATGATGCCGGCCTTGCGGCACGCCTGCACTTCGCGAAACGTCGCATCCATCACGACGGGATCGTTACCCATCGAATTTTTGTAGAGACGCTTGCCGCCGCCCTGCAACTCGCCGAACTCACGACGAGACGCGCGGCCCGCCGTCGCCGTCGTGCTGCCTTCGAGAAAGCAGGCGGTCGGCTTGCCGTCCGTCACCATCACGATCTGCTTCATCTCCTTGCGCTGCGCTTGCAGCAGACGCCGCGCGAGCTTCAACCCTTCAGCCGTGTTCGTGTGATAGGGGCCGACCTGCGTCGTCGCGAGTCGCGCCAGCGGCAACTCTTCCGCGTCGTCGTGGAACAGGACGATCTTCAAACTGTCGCCGGGAAACTGCGTGCGGATGAGATGCGCGAGCGCGAGCGCGACCTTCTTCGCGGGCGTGAAGCGATCCTCGCCGTAGAGAATCATCGAGTGCGAACAGTCGAGCATCACGACCGTGGCGCACGAAGATTGATAGTCCTGTTGATAGACGTGCAAATCCCTGTATTCGAGATTGAGTGGCACGCCCAACCCCTCGCGCTTGATGGCGGACATAAGCGTCGTGTTCACGTCGAGGTTGATCGTGTCGCCGAACTCGTAAAGCTTCGAGCCTCTGGCCGCCTCAATGCCCGTCGCCAACTCCGGCGTGTCGTGGCGGCCCACCGAACTCTTGCCCATGCTGCCGAGCAAGTGCCTCAGCGTCTTGTAGCCGAGAAAGTCCAACCCCTTCTCCGTCACCTCAAACTTCACGTTGCGCGGTAGAGGCTCGCCCTCTTCGCCTGTGCCCGCACCTCTCTGTCTTTGCCGCCGCTCACGCTCCGACGACGGCTCTTCGCGCAGATTCAGGAATCCTTCTTCCACCAGACGCTCGATTAATTGATTGAGCAACTCTTCCAACTGCGAGCCGCGAAACTCGTTGTTGTTCTCCTCAAGCATCGCCTCGATGTCGCGCGCTGCGAGTTCGCCCATCTCAAGGAGCGCCTGCAACAGCGCCTGCCTGAGCGCGTCCAGAGACGTGTCCTGCTCGCGCCGCTGCCGCGTCCAGTAGTAATCCTCGTCGTAGCCCGATTGCAGCAAACCGTCCTGCAACATCTCCATCAGATCGCCGAGGTTGAGGCCGTTCACGTCGAAGCCCTTGAATTTTGAATAGCGTATGAACTTCATGCGATTAACTTTCGGAGAAGATGGTTAGTCCTGATATGTGTTCAAAGTCTTTCCGATTATGCGTGATTAAAGGCGCGCCGTAGGCCAACGCAGTGGCTGCAATCCATGAATCGCCAACCGTGATTGAGTGGCCTGTTTGTTTAGCTTGTGCCTGAACTTTAGCCCAAAGTAAGGCGATCTCTTTATTTGCCTCAACGAAGACTAACTTATCAAGGAGCGTGCGAAGCGCCATTTGGCGATTGATTCCCCAATTATGTCGTAGGGGCCAGACTTCTAATTCCGCAAAGGTTTGAGCAGCAATCAACTGCAACTTTCCTTCGATATGTGGCTTATATAAATCACCCCGCGTGTCCCTTTTGAAGATGTAAGAGACGACATTCGTATCAAGCACAACTATGCTGCTTAGCTGTGTGCTACTCACTCTTCTGCTCCAACTTTAACCTGCCGCCTCGTATCTCTGACCCACGTTAAAAACTCATCAACGCTTTCCTCTTCAGGCCAAAAATCTCCCTGTAACTCTTTGATGTCGCCTACCGGCTTAACCCCTTGCTGTTTAGCCAATTCCCATGCCCGCGCGTGCGCCTGTCTTCGTATTTCTTCGCGCGTCAATTCAGCTTCGCGCATTAACCGCTGACGGAGCGAAAAATACATTTCGGGTGAAGGTTGATCCTGAATTAGCTGCTCGAAAAGAGATGAACGCGCTGTGTGTGAAGTGCTCCCCCGAAAAGATTGATCGCGAAATTCTTTAAGCACAGTTTCAATTAAAGCATTCATAAATTTAACCTCCTGACACGATGAGCGCTAGATATGGATTATTAGTCCATCATCGGCAGCATCAATTATTTTCTTCTTTAACTTAGCGTTTGTCTCATTGTCTTCCAAGATCATTTCGGCATCTGCTTTTATATCCTCAAGACGCTTTTTGGCGTGGTTCAACCATCCAGCATCCCTCATGTATGCATGAAGAAATATTTTCCCCCATTCTTTGCCCTCATGCTCAGTTGGTGTCCAGTCAAACGAGAATTTTCCTGTAATTTTGTACAGGAGACTCAAATCATTGTTTTTTAACGCTTCAGAAGCAGCCCGCCAACATTCCTCAAGCAACTTTCGATAGACCGCAGCTTCAGCCTGATTTTCCGCAGCAATTTGTTCAAAATTTCGCAATCGTTCCAACAGTTTCTCGCGTTCCTCTCTCCCTTCAATCTCATTCATGTTTTGTTACTCATCCTCCTTAAAAAACACTGCCAGACTGGACACAATAGGATTTTAACTGTAACGCCCCGTCTCCGTTAAATCATCATAAATCATGCCGCGCCTGTCCTTCTTCGTCTTGGTCGCGGCGGTGTAGCCGCCCTCTTCGTTGCGGCTGATCTTGTTTTGCGCGTAGAGACCTTCGAGGGCGAGTTCGCAGGCGGAGACGACGTGTGCGTGGTCTGTGCGTTTGAAGTCGAAGGGGACGAGCACCGTGTCAATCAGTTCGGGCACGTCTTCGAGGAGCGACATGCACTCTTCGGCCCCGGCGGTGTCGGCGAGGCGGAGGTTGTGGCCCTCGTCGAACCAGCGGACGGCGCGCGAGAAGTCTATGCCGACGAAGTAGCCCTCGAAGATTTCACCGGCTGCGCGCTTGATGAGGTCGCGCGCGATTTTGGCCGCGCCGACCTGCTCGCCCTCGTATTCGAGTTCCATCTTGCCGGTCATCGAAGGCGCGGCGGCATAGATGTCCGAGATGCGCGGGACGATCTCTTCCTCCTGCGTCAGGATCGCGCGGCGCTCGGCGTTCGAGACGACGGATTCGATGACGGTGATCGGCAGGCGCTGAGAGACGCCGGAACGTTTGTCTATGCGCTGGTCGTCGCGCGCCTCGAAGGCGATCTGTTCGATGGTGTCGCGGATGAAGTCGGGAATCTGCAACACGCCTTCGACGCCCTCGCGCATCGTCCACGCTTCCTGCTTCGTGATTTCGACGCCGAGTTGCAACTCCGTCGGGTAATGCGTCGTCACTTCAGCGCCGATGCGGTCTTTCAAGGGCGTGATGATCTTGCCGCGCGCGGTGTAGTCTTCGGGGTTCGCGCTGAAGACGAGCATCACATCTAAGGGAAGACGCACGGGATAGCCCTTAATCTGCACGTCGCCCTCCTGCATGATGTTGAAGAGGCCCACCTGAATTTTGCCCGCGAGGTCGGGCAGTTCGTTGATGGCGAAGACGCCGCGGTTAGCGCGCGGCAGCAGGCCGTAGTGGATCGTCAATTCGTCGCTCAACATATGACCGCCGCGCGCCGCTTTGATGGGGTCAACGTCGCCGATGATGTCGGCGACGGTCACGTCGGGCGTGGCGAGTTTTTCGACGAACCGTGCGTCGCGCCCGACCCACGCGATGGGCGTCGCGTCACCTTCCGATTCGATCAACTGACGCCCGTAGGCGCTGATGGGGCGGAGCGGATCGTCGTTGACTTCGGAGCCTGCGATGACCGGAATCTCTTCGTCGAGCAGGTTGACGAGTTGACGAATGATGCGGCTCTTGGCCTGCCCGCGCAGGCCGAGCAGGATGAGATTGTGACGCGCGAGCACGGCGTTCACGATCTGCGGAACGACCGTCTCGTCATAGCCGACGATGCCGGGAAAAATCCGCTCGCCCGCGCGCAATTTGCGTAGAAGGTTGGCGCGCAACTCGTCTTTGACGGAAGCGCCCGTGTAGTTCTGTGCCTTGAGTTCGCCGAGTGTCTTGGGTAATGCCATCTTCTTAAAATCCTGCCCCTTATTTGATTTATTGATTGCCGTTGGAAACGCCGCGCGTCTGGATGAGCGCGGCGAGCGCCTGTGCGAGCGTGCGGTGCGTGCGCATCCCCTGCAAATCGAGTCCGAGTCCGACCAGACTCTGCGCGGCGTGCGCGCTGACGCCGGTGACGATGGCCTCCGCGCCGATCAGCCGCAGCGCCGAGACGAGGTTGCCGAGATTGGCGACCGCATGCGAATCAACGATGCGCGCGCCCGTGATGTCTATGATGCAGGCGGACGCGCCCGTGCGTCTGACTTCGCCGAGCGCGGCTTCGGTCGCGCGCGACATGCGCAGGGTGTCGAGCGAGCCGATGAGCGGCAGCACGAGCACGCCCGGCAATACGGGGACGACCGGCGTCGAAACTTCTTCGAGCATCCGCTCGCGCTCCTCGCCCAAACGCGCGAGTTGCGTCTCGACGCGTTTGCGTTCGATGCCCTGCGCAATCGTGTTCGACACGGAAGCGAGCGCCTCCAACGCGTCGTCGGCCAGCGGGTGGCGGGCGAACATCGCCATCACGCCGAGCAGACGCCCGCCGACGAGCAAAGGATAGCCCGCAAACGACACCATCCCTTCGCGCCGCGCCCACTCCTGATCTCCGACCTCAGCGTCGCCGACGACCGAGTTGGTCAGGTGCGGCTGGCGCGACGCGGCGATGCGCCCGATCTTGAACTCGCCGACGGGGACGCGCCCGTGCGCTCCGTCGAGGTGCGTGTACATTCCTGCGCTCGCCTGTAGCTCAAGCATCTGCTCCGTCTCGTTGAGCGTCCAGATGCGCGCGAAGGCCGCGTCCAAGTGTTCGACCATCGCGGCGCTACAGCGCTGGAGAATGTTTTGCAGTGTGTCGCTTCCCGCCAGCGCGACGCCAATATCTGCGCCGAGAGACGACTGGCGCGAACGTCGCAGCAACTCCGCCGTCGCGCGTTTGTGCTCGGTGATGTCTGTGTTCGTCCCGATCCACTTGACGATCTCGCCGCTCGCGTCGCGGATGGGCAAGGCCCTGCCGATGTGCCAGCGATACTGCGCGTCCGGTTCGCGCCTGAGACGAAATTCCGTTTCGTAAGGCTCGCCTGTGCGCAGAGACTTTGACCAGTGCTCCATGGTGGCGGACAAATCGTCCCTGTGGACGACCGCCTGCCAGCCCGCGCCGAGCACTTTCTCGGACGTGCTGCCGAAGTAGTCGAGCGTGCGCTGGTTGACGTAATCGAGCGCGCCGTCCGGCTGCGCCGTCCAGACTTGCTGCGGCAGCACTTCCGTCAGCGAACGGTATTTCTGTTCACTCGCGCGCAGGGCGTCGCCCTGTTCGTTCGTCAGCGCCAGTGCGCCGCGGTAGTTGTTCGAGACGGCGTAGAGTTGTCGCCGTGCGACGAAGGCGAGCAGGCCGCCGAGCAGAATGGCGAGGACGACGCTGACCAGTATCGCGCTCCGCGCCCCGCCCTGCGCGTTACCGGCGCGCGTGGCTCGCAAATTCTCTTCCTCTTTTATGAAGTCGGCGAACTCTGCGCGCATCATGCTCATCCGTCGCCTGCCTTCGCCGCCCGCCATCCGCGCCGAATAGTCTCCGCCCGTATCGCGCAAGACGATCAACTCGTGCCCGTATTCCAACCATGCCGGTAAAATCGCGCCGATGTCGTCGAGGCGGCGGGTTTGCACTGGATTGTCGGAGACGAGTTGGCGCAGGCGGTCGAAGGTCGGGGCGACGCGCGTGCTTGCTTCATTGTACGGCTCAAGAAACTCAGGCTTGCCGGTGAGGAGATAACCGCGCCGCCCCGTCTCGATGTCCACCAGAAGTTTTTCGGCGAGGTTGGCCTGAGCGATCACTTCGTCCGTGTGCTCGACCCACTGCGAGAGCGTGAGCATGCGGTTGATCTGCCACAGCAACGCGCCCGCCAGCAACGCCATCAAGAGCAGCGGAAACACAATCGCGCGGACGAGCGTGCGCCTGAATTCACGGTGGCTGATCTGTTCTTCCGTCATCTCTTCGCACCATCCTCAATGGCGTACGTCGGAATCCACGGCGTCGGTTCGTTGCGACGCCCTCTCTCGTCTGCGTCTCTTAGCGAGCGAGGTAGCGCCCCTCTTCGTTGCGTAAAATCAGATTGTCAACTTCGAGCTTTTCGAGATGCGCGAGCACGGCGCGCTCCGCCAGCGCGTGCATCTTCGCGTGAACGTCCGTATAGACGCGCGCGACGATCTCTGCCGGAGTCCCCGCGCCCGCACCTACCGCCGCGAGGATGTCGCGCTCGCGTTCGAGCCGGTGCGCGATGTACTCGTCAATCTTCACGACGGGCGCTCCGACAGCCGGGCCGTGGCCGCCAAATAAAACTTTGAGATGCAGCAGCGCCCTGTAACGCTCAAGCGTTTTGAGGTAAGCGCGCACGTCGCCTTCGGGCGGATCAATCAGGACGGAGCCGAGGCCGACGATGTTGTCGCCCGTGATTAAAGCCCCGACGCGCTCCTCGTAAAAAGAGAGATGCCCGCGCGTATGCCCCGGCGTGTGCATCGCGCGCAGAGACAGGTGCGGCTCGCCTTCGAGTTCGATGAGGTCGCCGTCTTCGATCAAGCGATTAACGACGATGCTGCCGTCGAGCGGCGCGGCGGTCAATTTGTGCGCCGCGACCGGCACGCTCAAATGATGCTTCGCGCGCAAATGTTCGCGCAACGCCTCCACGCCGCCGACGTGATCCGGGTGCAGGTGCGTCAGGATAATTTCACGCACCCGGCGGCCCGTCGCGAGCAGTTCGTCAACGTATCGATGAAGCGCCGCTTGCTCGTCTTCGTATGGCGAGCCGGGGTCGAGAATGACGATTTCCCTGTCGCCGACGAGATAACAATTCGTCGTCGTCGCGGGCGGGCGCGTCGGCGTGCGCAAAGGGAAGCAGACGAAGCCGGGCAGAAATTCGATGCTTCGCACAGGCTCTCGATGCGCCTGCGGCACGCTCAGGAATCTTTCGATGAGATCATCGGTCAATCCACCGGCGAGCACTTTTAAACTATGAATGATGGGCGGCGCGGCCAACAGTTCCGAACGTCGCCAGCGTGCTTCGGCCTCGCGCGCGCTCGTCCACTCGCCCGCGTCGAACTCGCCCGTCATCACGCGCGGCTCCTGCTTGCGCGGGCAGTTGACGATGAAGAACAGAGTGTCGAAGCGTCGCGGGCTGAACGGCGGCGTCACCCAGCGACCGGCGAAGCGGAAATCGTCGGCGTCCAAGTGCAGGCCGTAGTGCGCGAGCAGTCCGGCGAAAGACATCCGCCCGGAGTTGAGGTCGTCGAGGACGGAGGCAAGCTGACCCTTCGTCAAAGTTTCCGCACCGCGCGCGGCGAGCACGCCGAGTTCCTCGAACAACTCGCGCGCCGCACACGAGATCATCGCCGAGAGTTCTGCATCGGACGCGTTCACAACCGCGACTTCCCCGTCCGCCGCGTCGCGCTGCCCGCCGGGGAAAGCGTAAAAGCCGCCGAGGAAAGCCATTCGCGCCGAACGCCGCGCCCAGTAGATTTCCGGGTCGTCGGCGCTCGCGCCCGCGCGCAGAAGGATGACGGCGGCGGCATCTCTCGGCACTGCCGCCTGCGGCGCGTTCGCCTTGCCGGTCGGTGTCGGCGCTGCAAAATTATTAATCTCGCTCACGTCTCAATTCTGTATATGCCGCCCGTGCGGAAGACAATGCGAAGCCACTTCGTCCGTGCTTAGCGCGAAATAGTTTCGCGGGCCTTGAAGTTATGTGCGTGCTTCGGGAGTGCCGTCAGTATAACACTCTTAAGCGCCGGATTGCTTCCGTGCGTTTTTGTGAATCCACGGCAGGGCCGGACGGCTGCGCGCCTTTGTGTGTGCGGCAACGTACTGAACCCCCTAAACACCGTTTGCATAATATTTCGCGTCGCTGAAGAGGCGACGCGATCAAGGGGGATGCGGGCGGGCGTTGCGCTCAAGTGGCGACACCCGTTCACAACTTTTCGATAGACGAGGCGAAGCGCGAAAGTGAAAGACTGTTTCTTTTACTTTCGCGCTTCGCCTTTCCACTTCCGCCTGAAATTTACTCGCTTCCCTGCCAGCGAAACCGCTCGCCGTCGCCGCTCGCCCAAGGGTTGCCGCGCATGTGATAGCCGCCCTCTTCCCAGAATCCCGCGCGGTCGCTTTCGAGAAACTCGATGCCCTTGACCCACTTCGCGGACTTCCAAGCGTAAAGCCGGGGCACGATGAGACGCACCGGCCCGCCGTGTTCGGGCGGGATCGGCTCGCCCTCGTGCGACCATGCAAAGAGCGCATCCTCCGCGAGGAAATACTCTACCGGCAAATTCGTCGTCCAACCGTAATCGTGAGCCGAGGCGGAGACGAACTTCGCATCGGGCTTAACGCCGGCGAGTCGTGCCACTTCGCGCGTCGCCACGCCGCCCCACACGTTGTCGAGCCGCGACCAGCGCGTCACGCAATGAAAGTCCGCATAGACCTTCACGGGCGGGAGTTGCATAAATT
>JBAVPI010000932.1:0-1649 GCA_049692915.1 Pyrinomonadaceae bacterium | reverse complement strand
AACGAACACGCCTATGTGCTCGCCGTCGGTGCGGTCTTCTTCAACGACGCGCGCCTCAAGCCCTCGCTCCCGTTGCCGGAAGAAGTTGTCTGGATACTCGGCGCGGAGGGCGCGCGCGTTTATCGTGGTCTGGCGGAGAACGTGCCGCCGCCATCTCAAGGCTTCAAAGACGCCGGAACTTACGTCTGCCGGGACGGAGATTTATATCTTCTGTTCAACGCGTGCGGCGCGGGCCTCGGCGGGCGCGGCTCGCACGGGCACAACGACGCTTTGAGCATCGAGGTCGCGGCCTGCGGCACGAATTTCATCGTTGACCCCGGAACATACGTCTATACGTCTGACCTGTCCGAGCGTCAACGCTTCCGCTCGACCGCGTATCATTCGACCGTCGAAGTGGACGGCGCGGAGCAGAACACGACGGACGCGCGCCGCCCCTTCGTCATCGGTGACGAAGCGCGCCCGCGCGTCATTGGTTGGGAGAGCGACGAGACGCGCGATCTCATCACCGCCGAACACGACGGCTACAAGCGTCTTCCGGCGGGGCCGATCACGCACCGCCGCTCGGTCTTCTTCGATAAGAGCGCGCGCTGCTGGCTCGTCGAAGACGCGCTGACGGGAGCGGGCGAACATCTCTTTCGCGTCTTCTTTCATCTCGCGCCGGAACTTGAAACAACCCTGCGCCCTGACGCGGGCCTTGAGGTCTGCGATAGAATCACGGGCGCGCGACTGCTCATCATCTCGCTCGACGGGCGCGACGCGGTTTCGCTCGAACCGCGCTTTAGCTCGCGCGACTACGGCGAGAAACGTGCGTCGCAGTCCGCCTGCTGGACGATTCGGGCGCACGCACCGCTCCGTCTGCGTTGGGCACTCGTGCCCGTCCGCCCAAGCGACGACGAGGGCGAGCGGTTAAGCTTAATCGAACGTTTGAAAGCGAGTCCAAAGGTTGAAGGACGTTGACGGGGCGAAGAGTCTTGACTGACGTTCGGCCTCTCGCGTCCGACCTCTGATTATATGTGCGGGATTGCAGGAGTCTGGGAATACGGCGCGGCGCAAGGGGGCGTCGAGTTGTCGCTCGTCGAGCGGATGCGCGACCGGATGACGCATCGCGGGCCGGACGACGCGGGCGCGGGACTCTTCGACGAAGGTCGTCTCGGACTCGGCCACCGCCGTCTGTCAATCGTTGACCTCTCGCCCGCCGGTCACAACCCGATGCGCGGCTGCGAACATCGTGGAACGTGGACGGTCTTCAACGGCGAGATTTATAACCACTTGGCGCTGCGTCAAGAGATGGAAGCGCGCGGGCACGTCTATCATTCGCGCACGGACACGGAAACCATTCTGCACCTCTACGAGGAACGCGGCCTCGACTTCGTTCAAGACCTTGAAGGCGACTTCGCCATCGCGCTGTGGGATGAAGAGCGCGCGCAACTTGTGCTCGTGCGCGACCGCATCGGCGTCAAGCCTCTCTACTTTTACCAGCGCGACGGGCGCATCATTTTCGCTTCCGAGATCAAGGCGATCCTCGCGCATCCGGCGGTCACGGCGGACGTGGACGAGGAGCAGCTTTACCACTATCTGACCTTCCTCACGACGCCCGCGCCGCGCACGCTTTTTCGCGACATACGAAAACTTCCGGCGGGCCACATGCT
>JBAVPI010000931.1:0-1854 GCA_049692915.1 Pyrinomonadaceae bacterium | reverse complement strand
GCGACAACAGCGCGACTCGTCCGCCCACACTCAACATGGCCTTCGCCTCCTTCAAAGTATTCGATCTGTCGTGACGGTATCCGTGAAGCCTCGCGGAATATTCAAACGCGTGAGACGCGTTTCGGTTCGGCTTTTCGCGAACGGGCGCGAACGAGTTACGTCATCACGACGCGCCGCATGCCTCTGGTCAAGAGCCTACTCTTTCCCGCGCGGGCTGCGCAAGAGTACTGAATGGCGAACGATGCGCAAGCGAATGAACGCGACGCGGGAAGGACGCGCAAGGGTTTTTCATCGTCGGTTGACGGCGGCACGCTGTACATCCGGCGTGCTCCTATCATAAGCTGAGGCAGCCAAAAAAATAAGAATGAGAGGCGTGAGGCGTGGGACGCGCGCGGCGGTTGTTCAGGTTGCCGTTCGTCTTCCATCCTTCCACCCTTATCCTTACATCCTTGCTGTTTCAGGATGCTTTTTATCAACTCGACACATTTTCACGAAGAGGAGTAGAGCGATGTCAGAACAGATCAACCCCGGCGAGTCTCAGGAGAATGAAGCGTCGGAATCGGGACTCTTTTTGTCGGCAGAGCCTTTGAACGGCGGTGCGAACATTAAGGCCAGCGCGGACGACAGCAACGCCGACGTGGATAGCTCCGACACGTCCGGCGGCACGGACAAAGACATGGGCGGCAGTGGCGACGCCGACACGAGCGACGAGTCGGGCGCGTACACGGGTGGAGGCGGCGACGCCGACACGAGTGATGAAGCGAGCGACGCGGACGGCTCGGACGTGGCGGACGCAGACGGCACGGACACGGGCCGCGACGCCGACGGCGCAGACCCGCTCGGCATCGCTTCCGACGGCAAGGACGCGAGCTAAGCAGCCCGTCCCCGTCATGAGCGACGCTTTCGTCAATCAACTCGAAGCAATCCTGAAGCCTTGCCCCGCGGAGGAGTTTCTCGCCTCTTCGTGGGGCAAGGCTCACAGGCTCGTCCGCGGCTGGCCGGGCAAGTTCGAGACACTGATGCCGTGGACGCGTCTCAATGAAATTCTGCGCGAGCACCGGCTCGACCATCCGCGCCTCAGACTCGTGCAGGACGGCAAGCCCGTCCCCGTCTCTTCATACATCCGTCACGTCACGAACGCGCGCCGTCGGACGCCGACCCCGCGGCTCATCCCCCACGGGTTGACGAAGCATCTGCGCGAGGGCGCGACGCTCGTGCTCGATGCGGTTGACGAATTGCAGCCCGCCGTCGAGACTCTCGCCGAGGCGCTTGAAATGCAGTTCCGCGAGCGCGTCCAAGTCAACCTCTATGCCGGTTGGCAGACCTCGCGCGGCTTCGATCTTCACTGGGACGACCACGACGTTTTTATCCTTCAGGTGACGGGCCGCAAGCGTTGGAGCATCTATGGCGAGACGAGGCCGTCTCCCGTTCAGTCCGACATCGAAGCCGCCGCGAAGCCGGAGCACGAACCGCTCTGGACGGGCACGCTCGAAGACGGAGACCTGCTCTATATTCCGCGCGGGTGGTGGCACGTCGCCGAGCCGCTGGCCGAGCCGACGCTGCATTTGACGGTCGGCGTCCACAACCGCACCGGCATGGACTTGATGCGCTGGCTCACCGAACGTTTGCGCGCGAGCGAGGTGTTCAGACAAGACTTGCCGCGATTCGCTTCAACTGAGAAGCGGGCCGCGCACGTCGAGCGTTTGCGCGAAGAACTGCTGACACGCTTCGATGCGGCAACGCTCGACGGTTATCTCGCCGAGTACGACGCGAACGCGACGGCGCGCGCGCATCTCAGCCTGCCGTGGAGCGCGTCGCCGCAAGCCGCGCCCCTCTCGCCGCATGCCGTTGTGC
>JBAVPI010000930.1:0-5961 GCA_049692915.1 Pyrinomonadaceae bacterium | reverse complement strand
GAGCAGGGTCGCGGACTCGTCGGCGGGGAGCGACAGCAGTGCGTGCGCTGCCGTCACGCGCACAATCGCCGAAGAGTCTGAAAGCGCCGTCACCGCCGCACGCGAGCCTTCCGGTCGCGCCAGTGCTCCGAGTCGCGTTAAAGCATCGCGCCGCTCCTCCGCATCAGCGGAAGCGAGTCGCTGTTTCTGCTCTTCAATTTCTCTCTGAAGCGGCGTCAGACTCGACTGCCCGTGGAGGGCGACGCGGCTTCGCGCGAGAGTTGCGGGGGAGAGCGTTGGGCAGACGATGGCTGCCGCGCACAACAGCATGGCCGGACGAATGAACTCGATTAAGGTGTGACGGCGACGTGCGTCGTGATTGCAGATCATACGCGCGTCGTGACGTTGACGGCGGCCCTGCGTTCCGCGCGACGGCGCGCCGCCTCCCACTCGAAGGCCTGACGCGCACGCTGATTTTCAAAGGAGTCAGCCAGATGCAGTATCAGGTCGTCCTCCCTCGTACCCGGCAACGCGGCCCGGCGCATTGATTCCATAATCGAGATGTACTCAAGCACTTCTTTAACTTCGGACTCGTTGAGGTTATCGAGTCTCAAGGCAAGACGCTCTTTTTCCGTGATTCGCTTTGCCATACGAACGGCTCCTTAGTTGAGAAGCCGAACGGCCAGCCACGGTCAACTTGAGCGAGGGTTGTGGTGGCGGCGACAGGCAGGCGGGCCGTCGGCGATTATTTTCGGCGCGTCATGGGCGCGCGTTGTGGTTTTCTTCACCGGTGTTTTGCGAGACTCCAAAATCTGCAAACTCTCTTCGATTCCTTCTTGAAAAAGTGACCCCGAACACCAAGCAGCGAGCGCAACGAAATTCCGACATGACAGGCAGGCGAAAGGAATGCGCTTTCACGCCCTGCTGTGCCATCAACGCTCACTCAATTGTTCGAGACTTTGTTTTGTTGTGCGGCCCGTTTTTGACCGCATCGCGCGCAATATACACGACGCGACAAGTCGCGCGCAAGGTTCTTTTCGCCTGAAACGAAGAGGAACGAGCGCGGGGAGACCGCACCGGCGCAGCCCCTTGGTCAATCTATCTTCGAGGCAATCGTGTGCATCGTGTCAACGATGAGCACGGCGATGGGCGGATAGAAAAAGAGGTCGAGGCGGAAGTGTTGACCGAAGAGGTACGGCAAATCGTTGAAGATGACGACGTAGTGAGCGTGCGAGCCGATGAAAAGTCCGGCGGCGAGGCTCGCCAAGTAGCCGAGTATCAGGAACGTCGAGGCCGTGAACCTCGTGAAAGGTTTTTCGGACTTTTCCTCTGCGGCGTTGATGATCGAATCGTGGATTGATTTCGGCTGGTAAGTGTAATGCTCGAAGCATGCCTTGAGCCGGACGGCGAGATGCCAGAGTCCGACGGCGAATAACGTCAGCATCACGGCCCGCCCGACGATCTGAAAATTATCCCAGAGGCGCGGCTTGAACATCGCCACGAAGAAGGTTGAGAGAAACAGGGTGACGGTCGTAAAGACCGCCTGCTGGAGTGCAAACGTCTCGCGGCGCTCGGCTTCGATAATGCCGTCCACCACACGGTCGAAGCGCGACTGGACGGCCATCCTGCGCAGACGTTGCGCGTGCGGATTGTTCGTGTGAAAAACGGAATTGTTTAATCCGCCGCCGCTGCTGCTGCTCGTCCCGCGCTGGCGTTGTGTGTCGTAGTAGGCGCGCTCCTGCGGGTCGCTCAGGGTGCGATAGGCCAGTGAGATCAGAGCAAATTCGCGCGCCGCGTGGTCAGACCCGCCGTTTACGTCCGGGTGTCGCTGTCGTGCGAGCCGACGGTAAGCCGATTTGATTTCAGCCGCCGTCGCCACATTCTTCACGCCTAAAACTTTGTAATAATCAACCACCGCGCTTTTCCCTGAGACCTCGAAAGTCGGCGATGGAACGCCCGACAAGGAACGTTCTGGCAATTGTTGCGGGTTAAGGGAAGGCCGCCCGTTGGGCACAATATACCATCAACTGACGCATTCGTCCCACCCCAAATAAAGGGGTGAGGACATCTTAAATTTTATTGTGGAACGAATGGTGTAATGAGGGAGCCGGGGGAGCGGTGCTTGTTACCTCGGGCGGCCACCGAGGGGGGCGAGGACATTTTATTGCGTGGTGACCGCACCCTCCGGCTCTACTCGGAAGGCATTGCAACATCTATGCCGACTTTTTGCAAGGAATTTTTGCCGATTTCGCAAAGTTTCTTGCCCTGATGCCGTTTACGGCGTCCACATATGTGGACGCCGGCGTGCACATATGTGAACACCGGCGTTCTCGTAAGCGATGTCGGCTCGAATTGCCTTACGATTTTTTGCCCTGTCCATTACCGTTCCGGGCGTTCGCCGAACGCTCGATATAATTGAGCAGCGCACGCACGGCCACGCCGGTCGGCCCCTTCGAGCGATAAGGCTTTGCCTCGTCGCCCCACGCCGTACCGGCGATATCGAGATGCGCCCACGAAATGCCGTCGGCGAACTCCTTGATGAAGGCGGCGGCGGTAATCGTTCCGGCCTTTCGGCCACCGACGTTCTTGATGTCGGCGATGTCCGACTTAATCTGCTTCGTGTATTCTTTGTCGAGAGGCAGTTGCCAGAACTTCTCGCCGACTTCCCTCGCCGACTCGATGACTTCGTCAATCAACTCCTGATCCGTGCCGAGAATCCCTGTGTTCACGTCGCCGAGTGCGATGGAGACCGCCCCTGTGAGCGTCGCCATATCAATGACGCGCGTCGCGCCGAGCTTTTTCGCGTAAGAGACGGCATCGGCGAGAATCAGGCGACCTTCGGCGTCCGTGTTGATGACCTCGATGGTTTTGCCGGACATGGCGCGCACCACGTCGCCGGGCTTCGTCGCTTTCCCCGAAGGCATGTTTTCGGACGCGGGCACGACGCCGAGGACGGGGAGAGGAAATTTTAACTGCGCCAGAGCGCGCATCACGCCGAGCACGGTCGCGCCGCCCGTCATGTCGTACTTCATCAACTCCATGTTCTCGCCGGGCTTGAGCGAAATGCCGCCCGTGTCGAAGGTGATGCCCTTGCCGACGAGCGCGAGATAATCCTCGCCGTCGTCCATCGAGGTTTTACCTTCGGGCATGTACTTGAGCACCATCATTTTCGGCGGCTGGTCGGAGCCGCGCGCGACGCTCAGGAGCGCGCCCATGCCCTCCTCTTCCATCCGCGCCTGATCGAGCACGTCAATCTCCATCCCGAACTCGTTAGCGATTGACTGCGCGCGCTCGGCCATGATGGTCGGCGTCAGGTACGCGCCCGGCTCGTTCGCCATGTCGCGCGTGAAGTTAACCGACTCGCCGACGATCCGCCCGCGCTCGGCCCCGCGCCCTAATGCGTCCGCGTCCGCGTCGGGCACGATGACGACGAAGCGGTCAATCGTGCGTTCTTCCTTTTCGATGGTGCGATACTTGTCCGGCTCGAAGAGTCCCATGACCGCGCCTTCTGTGGCGGCGGCGGCAATTCGGGAAGCATCGCCGCCCGCAAGGCGCGGGACGAGTCCGACCGACTTGACGCTGCGCGAGCGCAATTGACGCACCGCTACGCCCGCCAACTGGGAGACGTGGGCGGGCGTGTAGTCGGCTTCGTCGCCGGCACCGATGAGCAGCAGTCGTCGGGCCTTGAAGCCATCGCCTGAGGGTGAGAGGTGAACGTAAGCTGTCTCGCCTTCCTTGCCCTTAATCTCTTCGGATTCGAGCATGGAGCGGATGATGCCGCCCGTCGCCGCGTCCAGTTCTTTCAGAAAGCCTTCGTCGGCCTTCTCGCCCTTAAAAACGGCGACGGCGAGCGCCTGCACGTCCTCGTCGGCATACCGACCGGTACTCGCTTTAATCTCCATATGTTTCCTTTACTCCTCAATTATTCTCGCCCGCGCTCTTTGAGCTGGGCACGCGTCTCGCGGTCAACGGTGCGGCGCATCTCCGTCTCTCGCTTGTCATATAACTTTTTACCACGAGCCACGCCTATTTCAAATTTGACACGGCCCCTCTTCAGATAGACGCGGGTCACGACGAGCGTCATGCCCTTGACCGTCGTCTCCGCTTCAAGCTTGCCGATTTCGCGCCGGTGGAGGAGCAGTTTACGCATTCTGACGGGATCGTGATTCTCGCGGTTGCCGTGCGAGTAGTGAGAGATGTGCGCGTTGAAGAGCCACGCCTCGCCCTCGCGCACGGAGACGTAAGACTCCTTCAACTGGATATGGCCCGCGCGCACGCTCTTGACCTCTGTGCCCGTGAGCATGATGCCTGCCTCGTACTTATCAAAGATGTGATATTCGTGAAAGGCCGCGCGGTTCGCCACGACCAGTTTCTCTTCGTCAGCCATCAGAATTTGATTCCCTCGAACTCGCCTTTGAGCGGTCTCGACATCAGCCCCGCGCACGCTTCGGCCACGCCCCGGCCTTCGTAGAGCACCGCATAAACTTCATCCGTGATCGGCATCTCGACGCCGCGACGCTCGGCCAGCAGTTTGACGGCGCGCGTCGTTCGCACGCCCTCGGCCACCTCGCTCATCCCTGCGAGCACGTCGGCGAGCGTGCGCCCGCGCCCTAGTTCCAGCCCCACGTGACGGTTACGCGACAGCCCGCCCGTGCACGTCAAGACGAGATCGCCCATTCCGGCGAGGCCCGTCAGCGTCTCCACGTGCGCGCCTTCGGCGAGCGCCAGACGCGTCATTTCGGCCAACCCGCGCGTGATGAGAGCCGCCGCGCTGTTCGTCCCGAACCCTAGCCCGGCGAGCATTCCCGCCGCGAGCGCCATCACGTTTTTCAACGCCCCGCCCAACTCCGTGCCCACCACGTCGCGGTTCGTATAGACGCGAAAGTTCTGCGCGCTCAAGTCGGCCTGCACCGCTCTGCTTAAATCCTCGTTCTCGCTCGCGGCGACGACGGCGGTCGGCTGACCTGCGGCGACCTCCTGCGCGAATGACGGCCCGGAAAGCGAGACGAAGTTGACGTTTGAGAGTCTGCCGCCGAGTTCGTCCGAGACGATTTCGGAGACGCGCTTTCCCGTCTCGACCTCGATGCCCTTGGTCGCGCTGACGAAGACCATCCCCTCGCCGACCGCTCCCGATATGCTCCTCAAAAGCTCACGCGTCGCGTGCGAGGGCGCGGCGAGGATGACGACCTCCGCCCCGCGCAAAGCTTCCGCGACATCAAACGTCGCACTGACATTTGCGGGGATGCTGTGCGTGGCGAGGTATGCACTGTTGACGCGTTCGCGCGTGATACCCTCGACGACCGCACGGTTGCGCGACCACAGGCGCACTTCATGCCCAGCCCGCGCCGCGACGATACTCAGCGCCGTGCCCCAACCGCCCGCACCCATCACCGCGACCTGACGCATAATCAAATACGAAACTCTGAACGCGAAACCATGAACGTTGAATCAAGGAAATTTACCGGCGGCTCATCGTTCACAGTCTCAGTTTGCTTTCCGTCCCGCGCAGGAGCCTGCCGATGTTGGCACGGTGCATGAGGACGATGAGCACGCCGCCGGCAACAGCCGCCGTCAACAGCGGCGCTGAACTGTCGTCGAGACGACCGCGCCCGTTAACGAGCCAGACAAAGAGGGGGAGTAGCGCCGCCGCCGTGATTGAGCCGAGTGAGACATAGCGCGTCGTCCACACTAGCACGAGAAAGACCGGCAGCGCACACAACACCGCCAGCGGTGCGAGGCTGAGAAAGACGCCGAGGCCGGTAGCCACGCCCTTTCCGCCGCGAAACCTGAGCCATACCGGAAAGATGTGACCGAGAACTGCGGCCAGCGCCGACCCCACGACCCACCAGTTAACACTCCCGCCGTCCGTCAGCAGCCAGCGTGCGACGACGACGGCCAGCGCGCCCTTCAACGCATCGAGCGCAAGCGTCAACAGCCCTGCCCAACGACCCGCGCGTCGCGTGACGTTGGTCGCGCCCGTGC
>JBAVPI010000929.1:0-4947 GCA_049692915.1 Pyrinomonadaceae bacterium | reverse complement strand
GGCGTGCGCGTGCGCAAAGTGGCCCTCATCGAAAACACCGCGTCGAGCAATTACGACGCGCTCGACATCGGATTGCTCAAACGTCTCTCGAATCGCTTTCAGTTCGAGTCGCACTACGTCTATTCGTCGGCGCTCACCACCTCGATGTTCTTCGGCGAGGCGGACACGGGCGTCCCCGACCAGTTCGGCCTGAACGAACGACTGGAGCGCGGGCCGAGCGACTTTTACCAGCGCCAACGCTTCGTCGCGCACGGTCTCGTCGAGATGCCTTTCGGCGCGCAAGGCTCTTTCGTTGCGACGCTCGCTTCGGGGCTGCCCGTCAACCCCGTCACCGGCCTCGACAATAACGGCGACGGCTACAAGTCTGATCGCCCCGTCGGCTTCGGGCGCAACTCATTTCGCACGCCCGCGCAGGCAAGCTTCGACACGTCGCTCGCGAAACGCTTCGCGCTCCGCGAAGGCGTCCGTCTCGAACTGCGCGGCGAAATCTACAATCTCTTCAACCACACGAACTACATCAAGCTCAATAACATCTACGGCAACACCGCCGCGCCCGCAGAGAGGTTTCTCGCACCGCTCTCCGGCGTCGCGAACGCAGACCCCGGACGGCAATTTCAGTTTGGCGCGCGTCTCGTCTTCTGAAATCATCGCGACAAGCTTGCGAATCAACTCGTCCGGCTGTGTGCGAAGCGTCGTCGCTCGTAAAGGAGGATCGCGACCGCGCTCGTGTGCTTATTCGGTGCGGGTAGTCTATAATTCGCCCTCTCCTAAACATGTATGAGATAGAGGCGCGAGCAGGCTTGCGCCGATAAAATTTCAGGGGAATGAGGATGAGCAATGGATAAAACCAAGCTGGAACACTTTCGCGGATTATTGACGGAACAGTTAAAGCAGAGCACGGAAAATGTGCGCAGCAGTCAGGCCGCCGCGCTTGAGATGTTCGCCGATGATGGCGTCAAGGACGCCGCCGACATGTCGCTGCAAGACGTGAATCAGGAACTGGGCTTGCGCCTCGGCGAACGCGAATCGCAGGCCGTCGCCGACATAGATCAGGCGCTGCTCAGAATTGACGAAGGCTCTTACGGAACGTGCGCGCGCTGCGGCAAAGAGATTCCTGAGCGCCGCCTCGAAGCCGTCCCCACCGCACGCTACGACGCCGAATGCCAGTCCCTCATCGAATCACGCACCGGCGAAGACGAACACGCCACGCTTTAAAAGAAGTAAATCGTGAATCGTCAATCGTAAATAGAGAAAACCGTTCTTTCTATTCACGATTTACGATTCACGATTCACGATTCACGATTCACGATTGACGACCCTTCAAGCTTTCGGGTGCGACTTGTCGTAAACCTCGATTAATTTTTCCATCGAAACGTGTGTGTAGATTTGCGTCGTCGAGAGGCGGGCGTGGCCGAGTAGTTCCTGTATGTCGCGCAGGTCTGCGCCGCTGTCGAGCAGGTGCGTGGCGAACGAGTGGCGCAGGGCGTGCGGGCTGATGTTGTGAATCCCCGCGCATTGCACGATGTACTTGTCCACCATGCGCCCGACCGAGCGCGTGGTGATGCGCGTGCCCTGATAGTTGAGAAAGACGGCTTCGGATTCGCGCTCAGGAGGCGGCGCGTGGCGTAGAAAGTTGCCGCGCGCTTCCATGTAACTCAAAAGCGAATGGAGCGCCGGGTCGCCGAAGGGCACGATGCGCTCCTTGCGGCGCTTACCCTGCACCCTCACAAGCTTGTTGCGAAAATCAACGTCTCGGATGTCGAGCTTCGTCAACTCCGAGACGCGCACGCCCGTGCCGTAAAGAAATTCGAGGATGGCGCGGTCGCGCTTTCCCATGTCGGTCGCGATGTCGGGCGTCTCGATGAAGCGGATGGCCTCTTCGACCGAGAGATGATTCGGCAACTTCTTTTCAAGACGCGGCGTCGAGACGAGTTTCGCGGGGTTCAACTCCACCACGCCTTCGCGTATGAGGAACTGGAAGAAGGTGCGCAGCGCCGCGAGCTTTCTGGCAATCGAGGTCTTTTTCTTCTGCGCCGTGTGCAGCGACGAGAGCCACTCGCGGATCGTGATGTGATCAATCTGCCGGATGTCCAATTCGCGGCGCGTCTCGGTCGCGGGGTCGGCGGGCGCGAGGTGTTCGTAAAACTGCGCCAGATCAATCGCGTAGTTGCGCAGCGTGTGCTCACTGACGTTGCGCTCGTAGCGCAGGTGTTCGAGAAACTTGGCGAGTAGTTGCTCCATGCAAGAATCGTAAATGGTAAATCGTGAATCGTAAAGACGAACAGCTCAAAAGCAGGACGGATTCTCAAAAATTAAGTTGACGGATATTCGGGAAGGGCATATATTGAGCGCGCCCCGAAAATCCCCTGTTTCGTTTACCACTCATCAGACTTTCTTAGTACCCCCCTTCCGGTGATCATTCGCGATCACAACATGCCTACCAAAAACAGGAGAACTCTCAAATGAAACGCCTGAAAACCTCTCTCATCGGAGTGTTTGTGCTCCTCTGCCTGCTGTCCGCGGTCTATGACAACGTTGTCAACAGCCAAGGCAAGAAAGCGCCGCCCACGGGTCAAGCCAACGTGGCACTGAGCGACGACGACATCCAGCGGAACTGTCGTATTGACACCGAGGCCACGATCTGTAATTTCTGCCCACGACCGAGAGAAGCGCCGACCGGCTTCGACGATCAGACCAACGGTTTCATAGATCAGAACACTCACACGCAGAACCGAATCACTTTTGAAGTAAGGGATGAAATACTGCCCGACGCGAACGGAAACGGCGGCGGTCTCGGCCCCGTCTATAACGCTCAGTCCTGCGCTGAGTGTCATCAGAATCCGGTGTCGGGTTCGGTCAGCCAGATCACCGAACTGCGCGCCGGACATTTCGGTGTACCCGCCAACTGTCCCACCTGCCTGCCCCGGTTCGACGACCCGCCGGGCGGCTCGCTCATTAACCATCGCGCCGTTGACATGAGGGTTGATCCCTACCTTGCGGTGGCGAACATTCAAGAGCGTGTGCCGCCGCTGTTTTCCGCAGGCATCACCGAGCAGGAGAATGTCCGCACCAACCGCACTTCGCTCAACCTGCTGGGCGACGGTTTTGTCGAAGCCATCTCCAACCAGACGCTGCTCAACCTCGTACAGCAGGAGACGGCTGAGAGTAACGAGGTGCATCCGGTCGCCATCAGGGTGCCCGTGGAAGAAGTCCGCGACGGGCGTTGCCGCATCGGGCGCTTCGGGCACAAAGACCAGCACGCCAGCCTGCTTTCGTTTTCGGGCGACGCCTACATCAACGAGATCGGAATCACGAACCGCCTGTTCCTGATGGAGAACACGTCGTTGGGACGCTCGGTCGCCAATTTCGACTTCGTGCCCGACAACCGGCCATGCGATAACGACCCGCATGTGATCTGCGGCGAAGACATCGAAAACGACATTGACGCCTTCACCGACTTCATGCGTTCTGCGAAGGCCCCGCCGCGCGACGCCGTTATCGCCGCGACGCGGGACGCAGGCGCGGGTGAAGAGCTTTTCAAAAAGATCGGCTGCGCCGTCTGCCACCGCGATTCAATCACGACGGCTCCCGCGGGCACGGTCATTAACCTCGGCCAGTTCACCGTGCCGCCGGAGTTGGGCAACAAGATCATCCACCCCTACGGCGATTTCCTGCTCCACGACATCGGCACGGGCGACGGCATCGTGCAGAACGGTGGGCAGGACACGCGTCTACTCGTGCGGACGGCTCCGCTGTGGGGCGTGCGCACGCATGTGGGACTGATGCACGACGGCGTCTCGCTGACTTTCGAGGAGGCGATTGACCGGCATCACGTCGAGGCTCAGACGCCCAGAGACAAGTTCTTCACCAGCCTGTCGCAGCAGCAGCGAGAGCAGATCATCATCTTCCTCGAATCGCTGTGACCCGTTGCCCGCCTTCGCGGCGGCATGAGCGTTAACTCAAAGGGCAAGCCTGCGCAGTCGCGGCTTGCCCTTACTTTTAGAGATTCACAAGCGGATTTGCGTCGGGCGTCACACCGGCAGGTCAGGTCTTCAACTTTTCGGCGAGTAGTAACCCTTGCGCGTGCGGACGCGCACGTTGGGACGCGTGGTGACGCGCAGCGAGACGACGTGAAAGCGCCCGTCGCGGTGTTCGCCCGCGGGGTAATAGCCGAGAATGTATTGCTGCGCGAGGTCTGCGGCGATCTGCGTGAAGGCGTTGTTGAGGTCGGCGTTGTTGTGCGGGACGTACACGGCCCCGCCGGTCTGAGCGGTGAACTCTTCGAGGCGACGCTGCCCCGCGAGGTCGAGCAAATTGATGTTTTCGCTGTGGCCGGTCTGCACGGCGAAGACCTGACAGTTGCTCCCGATGACGCGCGCCATCGTCGCGTCGAAGTCGAGATCGCTGATGGTGTCCGTGCCGTCGGAGACGACGATGATGACGTTCCTGCCCGCCCGCCCTTTGAGATAGACGGCGGCCTGCGCGATGGTGTCGAGGAGCGCGGTCGCGCCCTTCGGCTCGTCGAAACTCTCGACCGTGCGGACGAGTGCGCGCACGTCGCTCGTCAGAGGCATCGAGAGCGTCGGCTCGGTCGAGATGGAGTAGATGGCGGCGCGGTCAACGGGGCGCAGCACGCTTTTGAGAAAGCGGACGGCGGCCTGTTGCTCGAACTCGCGCCCGGCCCGCAGGGAAGAACTGTTGTCGTACAGGAGCGCGAGGTTGACGGGCGTCTCCGAACGGCTCAAATCGCCGATGGGCTTCACTTCCCCGTCAACGATCAACTCGAAATCTTTCAACACCAGATCGGCGACCGAGCGCCCGCGCGCGTCCACGACCGAGGCGGGCACGGGCACGAGGTTCGACGTGATGCGCACGACTTCGTCTTCGCTCACTTCGTCGCCGACGCCGCTCTCCACCCCTCCATCCGTCGCGGCGCGGGGCGAGCGC
>JBAVPI010000928.1:0-10166 GCA_049692915.1 Pyrinomonadaceae bacterium | reverse complement strand
GTTAATGGAGTCGCCCTGTTGGTCAGTGCTCGCGCGTCACGCCTTCGGGCAGACTGCCCTGATAAATCTCCGCGCCTGACGCGACGAACTCCGCCGACTTCTCCTTCATGCCCGCCGCGAGCGCCGCGCCCTCTTCCAGTTCCTTCTGCGCCGCGTAGTCGCGCACGTCCTGCGTGATCTTCATCGAGCAGAAGTGCGGGCCGCACATCGAGCAGAAGTGCGCGAGCTTTGCGCCTTCCTGCGGCAGCGTTTCGTCGTGATATTCGCGCGCGACTTCCGGGTCGAGCGCGAGGTTGAATTGATCTTCCCAGCGAAACTCGAAACGCGCCTTCGACAGAGCGTTGTCGCGCAGTTGCGCGCCGGGATGCCCCTTCGCCAGATCAGCCGCGTGCGCCGCGAGCTTATAAGTGATGACCCCCTCTTTCACGTCCTTCTTATTGGGAAGACCGAGGTGCTCTTTCGGCGTCACGTAACAGAGCATGGCGGTTCCGAACCAGCCGATCATCGCCGCGCCGATGGCGGAGGTGATGTGGTCGTAGCCGGGTGCGATGTCCGTGGTGAGCGGGCCGAGCGTGTAGAACGGCGCTTCGCCGCAGACTTCGAGTTGCTTGTCCACGTTCTCCTTGACGAGGTGCATGGGAACGTGGCCCGGCCCCTCGATCATCACCTGACAGTCATACTCCCAAGCGATCTTGGTCAACTCGCCGAGCGTGTCGAGTTCGGCGAACTGCGCTTCGTCGTTCGCGTCGGCGATGCTTCCCGGTCGTAACCCGTCGCCCAAAGAGAACGCCACGTCGTAGGCCGCCATGATCTCGCAGATGTCTTGAAAGCGCGTGTAGAGAAAACTCTCTTCATGATGCGCGAGGCACCACTTCGCCATGATCGCGCCGCCGCGCGAGACGATGCCGGTCGTGCGTCTGGCCGTCATGGGGATGTAGGGCAGGCGCACGCCCGCGTGAATCGTGAAGTAGTCCACGCCCTGCTCGGCCTGTTCGATGAGCGTGTCGCGGTAAATCTCCCACGTCAGTTCTTCAGCCTTGCCACCGACTTTTTCGAGCGCCTGATAAATCGGCACAGTCCCGATGGGCACTGGCGAATTGCGCAGAATCCACTCGCGCGTCGTGTGTATGTTCTTGCCCGTGGACAAATCCATCACCGTGTCCGCGCCCCACTTCGTCGCCCAGCGCATCTTCTCGACCTCCTCTTCAATCGAAGAGGCGACCGCCGAGTTGCCGATGTTGGCGTTAATCTTGACGAGGAAGTTTCGCCCGATAATCATCGGCTCGGTTTCAGGATGATTGACGTTGGCGGGGATAATCGCGCGCCCGCGCGCCACTTCGTCGCGCACGAATTCGGGCGTGACGTAAGAGGGAACTGAAGCGCCGAAAGATTCGCCGTGGTGTTCGTGCAGGAGCGAACTGCGGTCGTCGCGCTTCGCATGCAACGCCGCTTCGCGCCCCATGTTCTCGCGGATGGCGATGAACTCCATCTCCGGCGTAACGATTCCGCGACGCGCGTAGTGCATCTGCGTGACGCGCTTGCCCGCACGCGCGCGTAACGCAGGGCGCTTGAGTCCGGGGAAGACTTCGAGCCGCCCGCGGTCTTTGACCTTCGCATACTCCGCCGCGCCCTCGGTCAGATAGCCGTCGTCCTGCGGCAGCACTTCGCGCCCCGCGTACTCCTCCACATCACCGCGCCCGACGATCCACTCGCGGCGCAAGGGCTGTAGTCCGTCGCGCACGTCGCAACGCTCAGCGGGGTCTCCCCACGGCCCGCTCGTGTCGTAGACGCGCACGGCTTCGTTAACTTCGAGCCGCCCGTCCGGCTGTCTGGTCGGTTGCAACTCGATCTCGCGGAACGGGACGCGCACGCCTGTCTCTCGTCCCTCGACGAAAATTTTGCGCGAGTTCGGAAGCCTCACTTCGTCGCTTCGCGGCTCGCTCGTCTCTTGATTAGCGCTCATCAATCTCTCGCTTTCTTGCCAGCCGTCGCACACGCGCACGCGGCTGCAAAAGAAAAACCGCTCCGCTTCAATGAAGGGACGGAGCGGCCTTTCGGACTCCCTTCGGCGGTATTAACCGCATCAGGTTCAAAGGGTCTCGCCTGCGACGGCGACTCTCAGCCTTGACGCATAGCCAAAGCTCCCCCGTTAACCGCAAACTTTCAAAAAATGTGTCGCGCGGTCTTAGCCGCCGATGAGACTCATCGTGCGCGCCGGTTGCTCGAAATACGTCTCGTTGATGAAGTGGCGCGGCTCTTTCTTGAGCATCACGCCTTCGATGTATTCGACGATCTCGGCGCGCGTCGCTCCGCCGCGCAGCACGTCGCGCAAACTGTGTTCGACTTTGGAGAAGAGGCACGTCCTGACTTGCCCGTCGGCGGTCAGGCGGATGCGCGAGCACGCGCCGCAGAACGGTTCGGTGACGGGCGCGATGATGCCGATCTCGCCTCGCGCGCCGTCGGCGAAACGATAGCGCGTGGACGTATCCGAGCCGCGTTCGCCCCGCTTCGGCACGAGCAGGAAACGCTCGTTGATGGCCGCGCGAATCTCCGCGCCTGAGACGACCTGCTCGCGCGACCAGTCGTGGCCGGAGTCGAGCGGCATGTACTCGATGAAGCGCATCGAGATGTCGTGCTCGCGCGCGAACGTCGCCATATCGGCAATCTCGTCTTCGTTGTGCCCTCGCACGATGACGGCGTTGATCTTGATCGGCGTCAACCCGACGCGTTGCGCTTCCCTGATTCCGTCAAGCACGCGGTCGAGCACGTCCACGCCGGTCATCTGCTTGAACACTTCCGGCTTAAGGCTGTCGAGGCTGATCGTGACGCGGTCGAGACCCGCCCCCTTCAACCCCGCCGCGCGCTCGTGCAAATTGAAGGCGTTGGTCGTGAGCGCCAAATCTCGTATGCCGTGAATCTGCGCGAGTTTCGCGACGAGCGTTTCGATGTCGCGACGCAGCATCGGTTCGCCGCCCGTCAGTCGTACCTTCTCGATGCCGAGCGAGACGAAGACGGAGACGAGATATTCAATCTCCTCATACGTGAGCATCGAATCTTTCGGCCCGGCGGGCGGCTCGCCGTGCGGCAGGCAGTAGAAGCAGCGGAAGTTGCACCTGTCCGTCACCGACACGCGAAGGTCGCGTATCGCTCGCCCGTATGAATCTTTGAGGACGGTGGTCACTTAAATTAACTCTCGCTCCCGCGACCGACGAATTAAACCGATGTCTTGAAACTTCGATGATACGACGCTCCGTCGCGCGCTCCAAGCCGGCGCGCGTTTCTCAGCGGAGCGCCCCATCGAGCGACGAGGAATCGTCGAGCATAATCCATTCGACGATGGAGAGCGGCAGGCTGCCGTTCTTGATCAACTCGTCGTGAAACTCGCCGAGGTTGAAGTCCTTGCCCTTGCGGTCGCGATACTTGCCGAGCAGCCGCATGATCTGCCACTTGCCGGTGATGTACGTGATTTTCTGCGTCGGCGAGGCAGCCGCGCCCGCCGCTTCGCCCTCCGCGGCCTCGTGGTCAAGCCCGCCTGCGTCCATGAAATATTTGACGGCCTGCTCAAACGTCCAGCGGCCCGTGTGAAGGTTTACGTCAACGCCGATGCGTGCCGAGCGATAGCGCGAGAGCCGCAGGATTTGTCCCTGCGAAGCGGAGTTGACGGGATAGAGTCCGGTGCGCATGAGCATCTCTTCGCCGTAGAGCGCCCAGCCCTCGATGAAGATGCCGTCGCCGTGCTGGCGTCGAATCTCGTCCTTCAAATGATTCGCGATGGAGAGTTGCAGGAAGTGGCCCGGTATCCCTTCGTGGC
Organism: Pyrinomonadaceae bacterium; assembly: GCA_049692915.1. Taxonomy (GTDB): domain Bacteria; phylum Acidobacteriota; class Blastocatellia; order Pyrinomonadales; family Pyrinomonadaceae; genus JAIVJG01. Next base: position 6,355 of record JBAVPI010000928.1, on the reverse strand, counting down.
CGAGGATGGGGCGCGGGTCTTCGATGGCCGCGCGGATGTAAAAATTCTTCGACTGCGGATTGTAGGTCGGGATGAAGTAAAAGCCCGCGGGGTCTTTGTCATAGACGCCGGGCGGATTCATGAAGCCGCCGGGACTCGTCGGCTTGAAGGCTTCGGGCAGTTGGCGTATCTGGAACGGGCCGAGATACGCGGGCAGCGTGATGAGCTTGTTCTCTTTGAGGAACGAGATCATCTCCGCCTCGCGGCTCTCGTAAGCCTTGAGGAACGACTCCTGATCGGGCGGGATGTTTTTGCTGCGCGCGGGGTTCGGGTCGGCGAGCGACGGGTCGGGCAGAAGCGATTCGAGCGCGCGATAACGCGCCAGTTCCGCCTGTCCCAGCATCTCGACCTGTTCGGCATTGAGCGGCAGCAGATAGACGTTTTTCAGTAGGTAGTTGTAGTTCGCCTCGCCCATCGGCGAGAAGGCGGGCATCGTGGAAAGACGTTTTTCGAGCCAGTCGGCGTAGGCGTGGAGGCTCGCGATGGCGGCGTCTTTGGCTTTGACTAAATCATCGCGCTCGGCGGGCGAGAGATCAGTGGCGAGCGTCATCAGGCTGTCGTTGTAGAGACTGTCAATCGAGCGCGCAGAGTCAATCGCGAGTTGCGCGTAGAGCTTGACGGGCCGCGCCAGATTCCCCTTGCCCTGCTCTATCATCGCGGGCATTAATTTGAGCCGCGCCGTCGCCGACAGGACGCGGTTGCGCGGCGTGTCGTAATCTTTTTTGAGAAGCGAGAAGACGGCGTTACTGCACTCGTTGACGTAAACCTGCGGGTCGGTCTGCTCGAACGAGATGACGCGGTCGAAGAAGGCGACGCCTTCGAGTTGCGCGCGGAAGAGCAGCCAGTCAATGCGGTCATCCTTCTTCCAAGCCTTCGTGTTCATCGCCTTGATAGTCGCGAGCAACTCGCGGACGTGGGCGCGTCGCGAGGCAATGGCAGCCGCCGAATAATCGGTCAGGCGCTTGTCCCACGTGTGCAGCCCCGCGTCGCTCGACGCGACGGGGTAGTTCTCGTTGCGCCACTTGTAGTAATCGTCGGCCACGCGATGAAGCGCGGCTGGCGTCGAGAGCGGCATGCGCTTTTGTGCTCTGGTTGTCATGGGCGCGAAGACGGTCAGCAAGGCTGCGGCGAGCGACAGGGTCACGAGTTTCAAAATTCTCTTCTCCTCTTAAAAAGACTGTGGAACACGATGCCGAGTTTACCACTTCGCGGAAGTTGCCGTGGCGTGCTTCTACTCTTCGGGGCGCGTGTGTTCGAGCAGCGCACGCGCGTTGCGTTGAAGACCGGCGAGCTTGGCGCGCTTGACGGGGCTGCGACGGAAACGTTCGGCGTAAGCATCGGGCGTGAGCCGTAGAATGTCGTGTAGGTTAGCCGGGACGCTCGCGGGGCGCGGCTCGAAGCGCGTCTCTCCGGTCGGCTGCTCGAAGCGATTCCAAGGGCACACGTCTTGACACACGTCGCAGCCGTAGAGCCAGCCGTCCATGTTGGAGGCCACGTCGTCGGGCAATTCCGGCGCGCGCAGTTCGATGGTCGCGTGAGAGATGCACTTGCCGGAGTCCACGACGTATGCTTCGGTAATCGCCCCCGTCGGGCACGAATCAATGCAGAGCGTGCATGTGCCGCAATGGTCGGGGACGACTTCCCCGTCCGCTTCGAGTTCGAGACTCAAGAGCAACTCGCCGAGAAAAACCCACGAGCCGTACTCGCGCGTGATGACGTTCGTATGCTTGCCGATCCAACCGAGTCCGGCGCGCACGGCCCAAGCCTTGTCCATCGTCGGCTGCGCGTCCACGCAGACCTTGCCCTCCGCCTCAGGCCATTGTTCCTTGATCCACGCGAGCAACGCGCGCAAGCGTTCGCCCACCACGTCATGGTAATCGTCGCCCCACGCGTAGCGCGAGATTTTGCCCGTCGCCGGTTCATCGCCGTGCTCGTGCGGCGTGTAGTAGTTGAGCGCGACGGCGACGACGGAACGCGCCGAAGGCAGCAGCAGTCGCGGGTCTGTGCGACGCTCCGTGTCGCGCTCCATCCACGCCATCCCCGCTTGGTGGCCGCGCGCCAGCCACTCATGGAGACGCGCACGCTCGTCCGCGAGCGGCACGGCACGCACGACACCCACCGAGTCGAAGCCCTCAACGCGCGCGCGCTCTTTGACGAGAGTTGTGCGCAGGCGCGTGGTTTGAATTTCCTGTTGTCCCTCGCTCATGAAATTTAAGTATAACAAAGGCGAGCCGTTGCACCCGCGTCGCGGCCTGCTTTCCTTGTCTGCTCCGGGCGCAGCCTTGTTCAATGCTACAATCAAAACCGGCGACTCCCCCGCAGGTGGCAGAAACCCTATCGAGTCAAGCGAGACCGGCACAAGATGAATTAACAGGGATGGACAGGATGAACAGGATTAATGCCGTCGGCAATCCATCCTGTCTATGCTTGTCTATTCGTGTTTGATCTTCCGGGTTTTGATTTAGAGATTGAAAAAGCGACTTAAAAACTCTGCGCGTGTTGAGACGGGCAGAGCGCGCGTGCCGGACAAGGGAGCAGAGCCTAGGTTTATGTTGGAGAGAGATGTCTTCGGAAAGCCCGCGCCGTCGCCCGATGAATTGAAGAGGCAGACGGGTCGGCTGCTTTTCGTCGGACTGCCCGTCAAGAAACTCGACCGTCGCTGGCGCGAACTGCTCCGAGAGTTGCGGCCCGGAGGCGTCATTCTGTTTGCGCGTAACGTGGAGACGCCCGCACAGGTCGCGCTCCTGAATGCGCAGATTCGCGATGCCGTCGGCGCGCCCGTCATCATCGGCGTGGATCAGGAGGGCGGACTCGTTGATCGCTTCCGCGACATTTGCGAGCCGATGCCTTCGGCGAAGGCTGTGCGCAACGCCGGGAGCGCGGAGTTGTCGAAAAAGTTCGGCTCGCTGTCGGCGCGCATGCTTCGCCTGCTCGGCTTTAATATGAACTTCGCGCCCGTGCTCGACCTCGGCGGCGATAACGACGACAACGGCCTGCGCGGGCGCACGTTCGGGCAAAACTCCAAAAGGGTTTCGCTGCTGGCGGGCGCGTACCTCGACGGATTGCAGGAGGGCCGTGTCGCAGGCTGCGGCAAACACTTCCCCGGACTCGGCGGCTCGACCGTTGATTCGCACCGTCGTCTTCCCGTCGTCACGCGCACTTGGGAAGAAATTTTCGAGCACGATTTAGTGCCGTTCATGGACTTGATGTTTCACCGCCCCGGCGCGCGCCTGCGTTCCGTGATGGTCAGCCACGCCGCTTTTCCGGGCATGTCGGAATTTCTTCAAGCCTGTTTCCGGCAGGCGGGCGACGCGCCGACCATTGAGGGCGTGCATCAATTACCTGCTACCATCAGCGGCAACGTCGTCATGCGGCTGCTGCGCATCTGGCTCAAGTTTGACGGCCTCGTCGTCACAGACGACATGGAGATGGGCGCGGTCGTGCAGACGCACACGGTCGCCGAAGCGTCTCTTCAGGCGATCAAGGCAGGCTCCGACATGGTGCTCATCTGCGAACACGAGTCGAACTTTATCCCGACGCGCGACGCTCTGGTCGAGGCCGTCACAGACGGAACTCTCAGCGTGCGTGCGCTGGGCGCGGCGGGCCGACGCATCGAGCGTGCGTTGGAGATTGCGGGCGAGCCGGAAGAGTTTGACGAAGACGAATTTCAGGCCGTCTCGCGCAAGTTCTCCGAACTCAAAAGCGAACTCAAGGCCGCCGAGGAGACGGGCGAATACGCTCCGCTCTTCAGCACCGAAGACGGCAAGCCGCGCCGCTCGTCAAATTTTTAATTCGACTTTGAACATCCACGAACACGGAGGCATCCTAACAAGTGCAACGAATCCCAGCGCTCATGCTCGCGCTCATGCTCGCCGTCGCCGTTCCTTCTCGCGCGCAGACCGAAACGCCGGAGAAGAAAACGCCGCCCGCCCTGCCGCCCGCGCCGCGCCTGAACTCCGACACGTACCGCGACGAGGCCGCGCGCATCATCGGCGCTGCCTTGACGGACGACACGGCCTACCGCCGTCTCGCTTATTTGAGCGACCGTATCGGCAACCGCCTGAGCGGCTCGCCGCAGTTGGAGGAGGCGATTCGTTGGGCCGTGGCGGAGATGAAGCGCGACCGCCTCGACAACGTGCGCGCCGAAAAGGTGATGGTGCCGCACTGGGTGCGCGGCGACGAGAGCGTGGAACTGCTCGAACCCGTCAGCCGCCGCCTCTCGATGCTCGGACTCGGTAACAGCGTGGGCACGCCGCCCGAAGGCATCGCGGCGGAGGCCGTCGTCGTGCGCGACTTCGACGAACTCGACCGGCTCGGCGAGAAAGTGCGCGGGAAGATCGTCGTCTTCAACGCGCCGTTCGTCACCTACGGCCAGACCGTGCAGTACCGCAGCGGCGGGCCTTCGCGCGCCGCACGCTACGGCGCAATCGCCGTCCTCATCCGCTCGGTCGGCCCCGTCAGTCTTCAGACGCCGCACACGGGCGCTCTGCGTTACGCCGACGATGTGCCGAAAATCCCCGCCGCCGCCCTGACCATCGAAGGCGTCGAGACGCTGCAACGCATGCAGGAGCGCGGCGAGCGTATCCGCATCCGTCTCAAAATGGACGCGAAGTTTTTGCCCGATGCGGAATCGGCGAACGTCGTCGCGGAGTTGAAGGGCAGGGAGAAGCCGGACGAGATCGTCGTCATCGGCGGGCACATTGATTCGTGGGACGTGGGCACGGGTTCGACGGACGACGGCGGCGGCATCATCGCTTCGTGGGAAGCGATCAGGCTTTTGAAGAAGCTGAACCTGCGCCCGCGCCGCACGATTCGCGTCGTGATGTTCACGAACGAAGAGAACGGCACGCGCGGCGGCAACGGCTATGCGGAGGCGCACAAGTCGGAACTCGCCAATCATGTGATGGCGGTCGAATCGGATTCAGGCGTCTTTCGTCCGACCGGCTTCGGGCTGTCGAAGGACGCGCCCTTACAGACGCGCTCTGACGTGCGCGAGATCGCGCGTCTCTTGAGCGGCATCAAGGCCGACCACATAGACGCCGACGGCGAGGGCACGGACATCGGCCCCATGATGCGCGGGGGCGTACTGGGCATGAGCCTCGACGTTGACGGCACGCACTATTTCGACATTCACCATACGCAAGCCGACACGATGGACAAGATTGACCCGCACGAACTGGCCCTGTGCGTCGCGACGATGGCCGTCATGGCCTACGTCGTGGCCGACATGCCCGCGCGCCTCATGCCGCCGGTGATGGCGACGACGGCGAAGTAACGCATGCAAAATAATTAACGACGAATTGGCAGCACCGCGCCGTCCGTCGTCCATTCGTCACGCACTCTGAATCTCTGCCGTCTCAAAGGTCAGCGCTTTCGCAGATTTTATTTCATCTGCCCGCGCGGCAGTTCAGGCTCTCACCGTCCTCGCCAAAAAAATATATTTACTTTCGGGAACTTTCTCGCGCGTTCTCGCGAATCAGTAATGTCAGCCGCTGAAACGAACGGACGCGCGAGGGATTCGACCGACGGACGCGAATGATTTCTCCCATGATTCTTGACGACGCGGAATTGTTGCGGCGCATCGGGGCCGGTGACGAGGACGCTTTCACGACGCTCTATCGGCGACGACAGGGCGGCGTCTATCGCTTCGCGCTCCAGATGAGCGGCTCCGCGTCGGTTGCCGAAGACGTGACGCAGGAAGTTTTCCTCGTCGTCATGCGCGACGCGCACGGTTACGACCCGACGCGCGGCTCGCTCGCCGCCTATCTTTACGGCATCGCGCGTAACCACGTCCTGCGCTCTTTCGAGCGCGAGCGCCACTGGGTCGCGCTCGCGGAAGATTGGGACGGGGCAGCGGGCACATCCGTACACGAAAGCCTCATCGCACAGAACGACCCGCTCGGCGACCTGACGCGCGGCCAGTTGATCGAGCGGCTGCATCAGGCGGTGCTCGCGCTTCCGGCGCACTACCGCGAGGTGGTCGTGCTCTGCGAACTCCACGAGTTGAGTTATGCGGAGACGGCGAGCGCGCTCGATTGCGCCGTCGGCACGGTGCGCTCAAGACTCCACCGCGCTCGCGCTCTGTTAATCGAGAAGATGCACGGGGCGACGCGCGAGGACGAAGCGACTGTCGAGAGAGGCGCGGCGGCGGGCGGCGGAAGCGGAGACGACGCCGCGACAACCCAAGCGTTCAAGACGGCGAGGTGTTTTGTATGAACTGCCAAGATTTTGAAAGCACGGCGCACGAACTGACGCGCGGCAGCAGCGCGCTCATGGAAGCCTCCGCGCGCGAGAGCGCGCTGGCGCACGCAGGCGC
>JBAVPI010000927.1:0-2465 GCA_049692915.1 Pyrinomonadaceae bacterium | reverse complement strand
ATGATCGTCTGCTCGCCCTGTGCGAGGCCGCTCCCTAGCGGGTCGCCGGCGAGACGCGCCGCGTAGCGAACCGAGGGGAAGACGGTCGTACTTGAAGTGCTGTAGCCGAGGGCGAGGTCGCCGAGGTAGTTCTGCGCGGCGCTGCCCATCCAGCGGTGTTCCGTGTCACCGGCAAGTCCCGCCCACGTCGTCTGCACGTCAATCGTCCAAGCTGCGCCGGGAGTGGCGCGACGCAGTTGATAGACGCGAGCGCCTGCGCGGTAGGCCGGATTGGTCGCCGCGTTAACGGTGTGGTTGGCGACGAGCGCCTCGTGGTCGCCGAAGTTGCGATAGGCGAGACGGAACATCAAGCGGTCGCCGATGGCGTCGAGATAACTCGAAGCCGTGGCGGGCGCGGGCTGCGGGATGACGTTGCGCGAGTTCGGCACCGTCACGGGGTCGAAGGCCGCGACTGCCAGAGGGCTGCCCGTCCGCTCGGTGAATGTCGAGTTGGCCGGAGTCGTGAAATCCACATGGAAGTCGAAGAGCCGGACGAAGTCGCCGGGGTCTCCGAACTCACCCGCCTGAAAGTAGGAGAAGGGCGCGGGCTGTCCGGCGGGCGGCGGCGTGAAGCCGTCCAAATCCGCAGGCAACATGCCGCCGATGCCGTCCGTGCCGTTCGCGCCGCCCGGCGGGAAGAGCACAGCCGTGTCGAAGTAAACGTAAGAAGCGGTCGGGTCGCCCTTGAGTATCTTGGTGCGGTCGAAGGCGAACGCGCCCGCCTGAAGGAAGGCCGTGCCCGCCTGATTGAACTGGTTGTCCGTCATGTAATAGGCGTCGGGCCACATGCCGAAGTGAGGATAGTCGTTGAACTTGTTGTTCGGCATCAGGAAGTCGTACAGGTAGTACGCGCCGGTCGGGTCGCCCGTCTTCGAGACGGCGATGAGCTGGTGGTTGTTCGGGTTCGCGACCGTGCAGAACTCGCTGATCATCCAGCGGTCTGCGAGTTGATCGTAGAGCACGATGGGGTCGCCGTCTTCGCTGCCGCTACATGCGCCTGCGATTGGCCCGAAGAGTGCGCCGAGCGAAGTCACGGGCGTCAGCGGCGTGCCGGACTTGTCCCAGATGCGGAAAGCCGAGTTGACCGACTGGACGTAATGACTGGGGCCGACATCGCCGTTGGTGTCGGGCGGCAGAAAGCCCTGCCCGATGGCAATCGTGTCGGCAATCGAAAGACCCTCGAAGCTGACCGACGGCGCGGGCGGCACTTGCGCCGTGCCCGGCCTCTGCGAAGACGCGTTGTCGGACGAGAGCGCCGCGTCGGCGGTACGCGCTGCCGTCTCGTCAACGTGGCGGATCAGCTCGCGGTTCTGTTCGTTGATCTCTTTACCGGGCGCGTTCTCCTCTTCGGTCGCGGCCTCGGTCTCGACCCCTTTCCTCTCGTCACGCTCTCTGACCACGACCTTTTTGCCCTTGTGTGTTTCCACAACGACTTCCGGGATGTCGCGGACGGGGATTGACTCGGCGAAGTTGGAGGCCTGCGTCACGACAGGCTTCATGCCGCGCTGCTGTCGCGACTTTTGGGCCGACGCGGACGTGCGCGTTTTTTGCTCGTCCTGAGCCGAGGTACGCCCGGCACGACTCGCTGATAAAACTAAAAGGGGGATGGCGAGGGCCGCCACGGCGATGAGCACTAATCGGGTCTTCCGATTCATTTCGTATTCTTCTCCTTGGAGTCTGGGGAACCTGACCTTCGACGGCGCGACGCGCGCCACCGGGAAATCACTCGTAAATTACTATCGCCTGCCGTTGTCGTTGAAGGTCTAACGCGACGAGGATGGCGAGATAATCAGGGGTTCACAGTTTCTGGTGCGGATAGGGAGACGCGTGTTCCAATCATGGCGCGTCGTCTCGGTAATTGCGATGCCCGAATGCGAACAGGCACTCCGTACGCCGACGGCACCGCACTTTTAAAGGGCAAGATCGAATCGTCCGTTTGCTGATATGCGTTAAACCCGCTGGAGCTTTCGGAGCGTACTGACAGTGCGGCTTCCGTCAACAGAGGATAGGGACGCATGTTCGGTTAAGGTGTTTTATGAATGAGTGACCACCTGTCCGGTACAACTTAACTTGGGGCCGCTCGCGGTTTGCTGAGCGGCAAGAACATACGCACTATCGGCGCGCGTGTCAAGGAATGCCGCGCGAAGCAAAGTTTCCCGCGCACGGAAATCGAGGTAGGCCGTGCGGCGCGGCGCGTAGAAAGAGAGCGGGATGATTGTCCATCTTACTGTTGCGCAAACGGGCCGTCGAAGGTTAGGCTTAAGGGGCCGACAATGAATGGGCATTCATTCAGTCGCCTCTCGCACGGCTGTTGCCTCTCGCACGAACGAATTTTGATGGAGGTGAAGTCCCCTTGATGCGTCCAGTCCGTTCACTGCCCCCCGCGCGCCCGGCGACGGGCGACAAGCGCGAGGCCATCCTGCGCG
>JBAVPI010000926.1:0-2140 GCA_049692915.1 Pyrinomonadaceae bacterium | reverse complement strand
GCGATTGACGACGCGGGTGCTTCGCCGCCGCCGCCGCCCCTCTCGCCCTCTGCGGCGGGCGATGCTTCAAAGAAGCCGCCGCGACGATAGAGCGCACGCCCTTTTGCGCTAAATTTTCTTAATCCTCTTGACGAGTGCGCACGCGCGAACGATTAAGCTAAGATAAAGTATGTCGTAGGGAAAGAGTCCGGCAGCTTCTTAAAGTCGAATCGAGTTGAGGGGGCAGACCGCATCTCTTTTTGTTCGCGGCAGATTGATTGATGGGTTGAGTTGTTGAAGATGAAATTGTCTAAATCGCCCGAAAAGAAATACCCGTCCGCACGGAATATCCTGTTGACGCTCGCGCTCGCGCTGCCGGCGGCTTGCGGTCTTATCGGGCAGGCGACGGCCTCAAACGGTGGCGTGGAAGATAAGAAGGCTGCGCCGATTCGCTACGAAGAACTCGTCGCCAAGTCTTACGACTATCGTTTCGGCCAGAATCCCTTTGCGCCGTCGAACGCCTCTTCGGCGACGGGCACGTTCATCCCCGGCGAAAGGTTTGTCCCCGCCGCGCGCTGTGCCGCCTGTCACACGGACGCGCACGCGCAATGGCGTCAGTCGGCCCACGCGAACGCCTTCCGCGAACCCTTCTATCAGAAGAACGTCAAGGACATCATCTCGCAGAAAGACATCGCCTACACGCGCCACTGCGAAGCGTGCCACAACCCTGCGGCGCTCTTCACGGGCGCGTTGACGGCGAAGCCCGCTTTTAAGAATCGCCCTTTCGATGAAGAGGGCGTCTCGTGTATCGCCTGCCACTCGATACAGGACGTGAATCGTCGCGGCATCGGCGGTTACGTGATGGGCGAACCGGCGCTGCTCGTCAAGGCGGACGGCACGCGTCTCAATGAAGGCGTCTCGGATCAGCAGATTCTCGACGACATCCCTTCGCACCGCCGCGCGATGATGAGGCCGGTGCTGAAGGGGCCGGAGTTTTGCGGCGCGTGCCACAAGTCGCAAGTCCCGAAGGAACTCAACGACTACAAATTTTTGCGCGCCTTCGCCGTCGCCGACGAGTTGCAGATGTCCTCTTTCTCCAAAGAGTCGCCGCATCCCTTCTACGTGCGCGACAAGGAGACTTGCAACACGTGTCACATGAAGCCGGAAGCCGCGCCGCGTTTCGACGTGTCGGCCAGAGACGGCCAGATCAAGTCGCATCGCTGGGCGGCGGCCAACACGGCGATTCCTTTCTTCTATAACTACAAAGAACAACTCGACGCCGTGGGTAAATTTCTCGAAGCGGACGCGCTCGGCGTGGACATCTTCGCCCTCCGGCGCGAGGCAGCGGACGGCGGGGAAGAATTGATCGCGCCGCTCAACCGCAGCAGTTTTACCGTCAAGGGCGGCGACCGCCTGACCGCCGATGTCGTCATCACGAACAAGAACATGGGCCACTCGTTCCCGCCCGAACTGCGCGATTTTTACGAAGCCTTCGTCGAATTCACGGTCGCCGACGCCGCAACGGGCAAGACGATTTTTAGCTCCGGCTTAATTAAGCCCGACGGTTTTCTCGACGAGTCGTCTCATACTTATAAGACCTATCTGGTGATGTCCGACGGTTCTTTCAACGACCGTCACTACATCTGGAAGACGCGCGTTATTGCGCAGAACAACCAGATCGCGTCGGGTCGCTCCGACATGGCGCGCTACCGCTTTCGCCTGCCGGAATCAACGGGCGAGGCCGTCAAGCTGACGGCGCGCCTGCGTTACCGTCGCTTCACACGGGTCTTTCAGGATTATGTGCTCGGCAAGCGCGTTGACTATCCAATCGTCACGATGGCGACGACCGAATACACGATGCGCGTCGGCGACAACGTAGCGTTGATGCCGTCCGACGCCGGTGCGAAGGGAGTCGTGCCCGACTGGCGACGCTGGAACAACTACGGCATCGCGCTGCTCGACAATCGCCAGTACGCGCTCGCGTCGGACGCTTTCGCACGCGTCGCCGAATTGGACGAAACGTACAGGCCGATGGCGCTCGTCAACCGTGCGCTCGCGCTCATCGAACTCGACCGCTGGGACGACGGCGCGCAACTCGTGGACGCCGCGCTCGCCATCAACCCGAACCTCGCGCGCGCACTGTTCCAGCGCGCACGCATCC
>JBAVPI010000925.1:0-1798 GCA_049692915.1 Pyrinomonadaceae bacterium | reverse complement strand
GTTCGACGACTCGCAACAGCGGTTCGACCGAAGCGCCGCCCGCCAGCAACTCCTGCTCGCGCGGCGAGACGATGAGCGTCGCGGGCGGCGCGTTCGTCGAACGCAGCACGATGATGCTCGCGTCTTCGGCCAGCGCAAGCCGCTCACGCTCTTCGTCCGTCTTCACTTCGTCGAGCGCGGCGGTAAAACGCGTGACCTCGGCGCTCGCGCAGCCGTGCGCAACGACTACTTTGAAGTGACCATCCTCGCCCGCTTCGGCGATGAGAACGCGGCGCGCTTTCGTCTCCTGATGCATCACGGCGGCGAGTTCGCGCAGGAGCAGTTCGCGCGAGGCGACGGCTTCGGCCAGTCGCAGCGTGAGCAACTGAGCGGGAGCGTTCGGCTCGACGTGTTGTGCGGGCGACTTCGCTTCGAGCCGTGCGAGAAATTCTTCGGCGCGCGCGAGATCGAGTCGCGCGCCGAGTTCGCGGAACGTGTGAACGGCGAGACCTAGATGCTCGACGGCGCGTTCGGGCTGCGCGAGGGCGTTGGCCTGACCGAGCCAGTAATGCGCGCGCGCGCTGCAATAGCGGTCGCCCAGCATCTCGAAGATGGAATTGCTGCGCCCGAAGTGGTGCGCGGCAAGCGGCGCGTCCTTTTGCGCGAGCGCGAGCATGCCATAGACGCGTTGCGCTTCGCCCGCCACGGCGAGGTCTGTGGCGGAGTCCGCCGTCTCCTCCGAAACTTCTCCGAGAAGCTTCGCGCATTGTCTTGCGTCGCCGTTTTGCAGATGAGCTTCGGCCAGCAGCAGACTCGACTCGCAGATGGCCTGCCGGTCGCCGATGCGTTCGGCCACTGCGAGCGCGCCCGCGCCCGTGACGAGCGCAGAGTCCGTCCGGTTCATCGCGAGGTGGCAGCGCGTGAGCGTCCGCATGGCCTGCGCGGCGTACCACTTTTTGCCGATCTCCGTGGCGATGTTCACAGCGCGTTCGAGGTGTTCGCGCGCCTCCTCTAAATCTCCGCGCAGCAGATGCAACTCGCCGAGCGAGTCGTAGATCATCGAGGCGTGACGACCTTCGCCGTCAATCTGCAAAGAGAGATCGAGAGCGCGTTTGAGGGCCGTGTGCGCGCGCGACCATTCGCCGACGAGCATCAGGTTGATGCCGAGGTTGTTGTAGCCGATGGAGGCGTTGTCTTTGTGCTCGGTGCGCTCGTAGCAGTTGACGCCCTTTTCGAGCGAGCGGATGCCGTCGTGCGGGCGTTTGAGGAACCAGTATGCGCCGGCGAGGTTGTTGTAAATCTTGCCTAGAAGGTAGGGCGCGGGGCGTTCGCCGACGAGTTGTATGGCCTGCTCGAAGTTGGCAATTGAGTCCTCGTAATAGCCCTCTTGGATGTCGGTCATGGCGAGGCCGAAATAACTTTCGGCGAGGCCGCGCCAGTCGCCCGTGCGACGAAAGTGTTCGAGCGATTTATTAACGTAGTCGCGCGCGATGGAGAACTCGTTGATGCGCCGATAGACGCGCGCCAGCGCCGCGTAGATCGCGCCTAGTTGCGTCGCCGCGCCGTGCTCGGCGTGCTCGCGCAGTTCCGCGTTGAGGAGCGCGATGGCCTTCGGGTGGTCGCCCGTGTAGTTGTACGCGATGCCGATCTGCACGCGCAGGGCAGAAGAAGTCTCTGCGTCGAGCGCCGGGTGCGGCGCTTCGTAAGTCTGGACGACGGCGAGCGATTCGTCGTAGCGGCCCAACACTTCCAGCGCCAACGAGAGCACGCAGCGCGCGTGCGCGAGCAGACGTTGATCGCGCCGCGCGTCGTGTACGAG
>JBAVPI010000924.1:0-1580 GCA_049692915.1 Pyrinomonadaceae bacterium | reverse complement strand
CCCCCGACGCCACGCTCGCCACCGACATTCCCGACAACGCAGGCCTCGCGCTCTTCAACAACGCGTCGAACTTCGTGACCGGCACGCGCCTCGACGCGGTCGGCTTCGGCGGCGTCTCCGACTCTCTCTACAGCGAAGGCGGCGGACTCACGCCGTCGGGCGGCGTCTCCGGCGACGGCGAATACAGTTTCGCGCGACGGTTGACCGCCGGCGCGATGGGCGACACGGATGTCAACGACGCCGATTTCGATTTCGTCTCGATTGACGGCGGCACTTACGGCGGCAGGGCATCCGTGCTCGGCGCGCCCGGCCCGGAAGGTCTCGGCTCTCCGCTCGAACGCAACGCCACGATTGCGGGCGGCTACATAGACGCGAATGCCTGCCAGTCGTGCGCCCCCAACCGCGTGCGCAACTTCAACTCCGACCCGTCCAACAACTCGACGTTCGGCACGCTCTCGGTTCGTCGCACGTGGACGAACAACACCGGCCTCGACGTGACGCGCCTGCGCTTCCGCATCACGTCCATCACGACCTACGGCAGCGCCAACGTCTTCGGCGGCGTGCAGCAGGCAGACCTCCGCGCGCTCTCGTCTTCGGATGTCGTCATCACGCGCACAGACAACTCGACCGTCCCCGTGCAGGGAACGACGCTCGAAACGCCGCCCGCGCAACCCAACGGCGGCGGACTCAATTCGACGTTGACGATTACGCTCGCCTCGCCCATCGCGTCGGGCGCGACCGTCAACACGCAGTTCGTCCTCGGCGTGCAGCAGACCGGCTCGTTCCGCTTCTTCATCAGCCCCGAAGCCGTGACGCAGGCCCCGCCCTCCGCGAGCGAGCATCTCACGATGGGCAACCCGACCAACGCCACCTCCGACACGAACATCCCGACGAACTACCTGATGATTAAGCCGCAGTACGCGCTCTCGTACCATCGCGACCGCGGCACGCCGATCTGGACGAGCTGGCATCTCGACCCGACGTGGCTCGGCAGCGCGCCGCGTCAGAACGATTTCCGCAACGACACCACCTTGCCCGCGGGCTGGTATCAAGTGCTCGGCACGGATTACAGCGGCTCCGGCTACGACCGCGGCCACATGACGCCCTCGGCGGATCGCACGAGCACCATTCCCGACAACTCGGCGACGTTCCTGATGACGAACATGATTCCGCAGCTTCCGGCCAACAATCAGGGGCCGTGGGCGAGCATGGAGAACTACCTCCGCACGCTTGTGACGGCGGGCAACGAGTTGTATATCATCTCCGGCGGCACCGGTAATCAGGGCACGATTGCGAACGGCCACGTCACCGTCCCGACGCAGACATGGAAGGTCGTCATCGTCATCCCGCAAGGCACTGACGATGTCAGCCGCGTCAACACGGCGACGCGCACCATCGCGGTCATTCTGCCGAACTCCGGCTCGATCAACGCCGACTGGAAGACCTACCGCGTGAGCGTGGATCAGGTCGAGGGGCTGACCGGCTTCGACTTCTTCTCGAATGTTCCCGCGAACATTCAGAGCGTCATCGAAGCCACCGTTGACAATCAGTAAACTCTGACCCGGCCAGCATGTCGAGAC
>JBAVPI010000923.1:0-3037 GCA_049692915.1 Pyrinomonadaceae bacterium | reverse complement strand
GATGAGCGGGGCGCGTCACAGGTTGCGCCCGACGCGACGGCGAGCATCAAGCCAAAGCCGTAAGACGCGTGAATGTCATGTAGTGCGGCGGGCAGGTTTGAGAGAGGAGAGAAGTGATGAATCGCAGACAGAGAGAAAGTCACACACCTCGTGAACGGCAGGGCGAGCGCGGCGCGGCGATGGCGGTCAGCGTCATCGGCATGCTCACGCTCATCCTCGCCACCGGGCTGGCGATAGACATCAGCCACTTCTACACCGCCAAGGCCGAACTCCAGAGCGCGGCTGATGCTGCGGCGCTCGCCGGTGCTTCGCAACTCAACTCGACGACGGGCGGCATCAAGCTCGCCGTCACCGAAGCGACGAAGGCGATGAACAAGTATGACTTCAAAAAAACCATCACACTGACGAGCGCCAACGTCACCTTCGCCAGCAACATCAACGGCACATACGTTGACGCCGCGACCGCGCAAGGTGCGCCGACCACCGTCCGCTTCGTCAAGGTCACTATCGTGCCGCAGCCGGTCGGCGTCACTTTCTCGGCGATGGTCATCGGCAACACGAAGAACGTCGGTGCGACCGCCACCGCCGGACTCTCCGTCGGGCTGACGATGAACAAGTTCTACACCGCGTTCACCTTCGTCGAATCGGCGAGCGCGCCGCTCGTGCGCGATGGGGTTTATTCGCTCGCGCCGAAGAACTGGAACGACAACTCGCCGACGAGCTATCGCGTACTGACTTTGCCGGGCGGCACGGCGGGCAGCGACCTCGTCGTCACCGGCCCGATCCACGCCTACGGCTATACGACCGGCGGCTACGAAGTGGCGCATGTCAACGCCACCTCGCCTGCCGCCACCCCGAACTCTCCGAGCATGTGCCGCTCCGCCAAGATCGGCATCAACACGCGCTTCGGCGACTACACCGTTCACCCCAACGTCAACGCGACCGACGAGCCGCCAGACCTCATCACGCAGGAGGGCATCACCTTCTCGCAGTACAACGACAAGCTCGCCGACCCGTCTGTCACGAAGACGACGGGCGGCATCAAGAACCGCCGCGTCATCACGCTGCCCATCGTCAACAACAGCGGGACGAACTACAACACGACGACGGGCGACGTAACCGCCAACCGTCTCGGCGCGTTCTTCATCCGCCGCAAGATCGGCACGACCTGCGCCTTTGAAGTCGAGTACATCGGCGACCCGCTCGCCGTCCCCGTCGGCACGTACACGCCCGGCAGCGTGCAGAGTTCGGAGTTGTCTATCCCGGTTCTTTACAGGTGAGGTGACATGATGAGAATCCGTCGAAGACTCCAGAAAAAAGTCGCGCGTAAAGTCACGCGTTTCGCACGCCGCGAGCGCGGCTCACAACTCGTCGAACTCGCCATCACGCTGCCGATTATCCTCATGCTGCTCGGCGCGACGGCGGAGTTCGCACGTTTCTTCTACACCTATTCGGCGCTGACGAATGCCGTCCGCGCCGGTGCGCGCCACGCCTGCAAGTGGGAGATAGGCTCTTCTTGGACGATTCCCGAAACCCGTAACATGGTCGTCTATGGCGACTATTCGAACACTTCGGGCGGCCCGGTCGTCCCCGGCCTTCAGACCTCGAACGTGCAGGTCATCGCGAACGGCCCGTCGGCGCACACGATTGATACCGTCACGGTGAAGATCGTGAATTACAAATACGTGCCGCTCATTGACCTCGGCAAACTGACGGGCATCAGCGCGCTCTCGCTCAACATAGACATGAACGCCACCGTCACGATGAAGCAGCTTTTCAACGGCCCCATCGCCACTTAAGCGCCGCGGCGGCGGCGCGGGGAGTAAAGATCATGGCCCGGAAAACATCTCGTCACGACAACGCTCAACACAGACAACGCGGCGCGGCGCTCGTGGAACTATCCATCGCCGCGACCGTCTTCTTCACCGCGCTCTTCGGCGTCGTCGAGTTCGGTCGTCTCTTCTGGACGCACAACGCGCTCAGGGACGCGGCGCGGCGCGGCGCGCGCTACGCCATCACACGCAAGAGCGACACCGCATCCGTCACCGCCGTCAAGAAGATGGTCGTCTATGGCGACCCGAACGCCAACACTTCGACGGCCAAGCCGGTCGTCAACGGCATGACCGTCGCGAACGTCGGCGTGGTCTATCAGAACTACAACGGCATCCAGTTGAGTTCGAGCGCGACCGTCACGATCACAGGAATGCAGTACAAGTTCGACGTGCCGCTCGTCGGCGGCACGATCACGCTGCCCGCGTACCGCACGGCGCTGCCCGGCGAGAGCGCAGGCTGCGTGCCCTGCGACATCGCGAGCGCGACGCCCTACGCCGACTGCGGCACGATCCCGAACTAACCGAACGTCCGCAAGGCCGTGTCACGCACATTGTGACAGTGACAATGCGCGCCGGCCCGATGACCCTTGAAGCGCGGACGACGCGCGCGAAGCCCCATTCAACCCCGAAGGAAAAGCGATGGCCCACACACTCGACCTCGTCATACTGAGCACCGGACTCGATTCGTTTAAGGAACTGCGCGAGGCGCTTTCTGCGGACGGGCGCGCGCGCCTGCTCGCAGGCGGCGACGACATCGAACAACTGCACGCCGAAATCAAGCGCCTGCGTCCCGCCGCCGCCCTCGTCATGCTCGGAGCAAACCCTGAACCGGCGCTCAAATTCGTCGAGACGTTGATCTCGGAGTTCCCCGGCATGAGCGTCATCTGCGCCTCGCGCGACGCTTCGTCCGACCTCATCTTGCGTTCGCTGCGTGCGGGCGCACGCGAGTTCCTGCGTCTTCCGCTCATCCGCGATGAATTCAAGACCGTCTTCGACCGCGTGGCGGGCCTCTGCGCCGATGCTGAGGAAGCGCCGAAGAAACAGGGGCGCGCCATCGCCGTCTTCTCCAGCAAGGGAGGCTGCGGTACGTCCTTCATCGCGACCAACCTCGCCGCCGTGATGATTGGGCCGACCGTCCTCGTTGATCTCAATTTGCAGGCTGGCGACCTGACTCTGTTCCTCGGCGTCGAGCCGAAGTATTCCAT
>JBAVPI010000922.1:0-1778 GCA_049692915.1 Pyrinomonadaceae bacterium | reverse complement strand
ATTGTAAAGGTGACGCGTTGCGAGGTGCTGATCTTGGCGGCGCGGTCTATGGCCGTGAGTTGGAGGACGTAGCGCCCTGCCGGGAAAGTGTTGAGCGAGAGTTCGGCGGCGTAGGGGATACGCGTGCGGTCGGTGACGCCTTCGATGGAGATTTTCTTGAGCGGCGCTGTCAACACGGGTTGATCGTCGCGGAACATTTGCACTTGAAGCGCCACGTCGGGCGGGGCCGGCGGATTCTCTGCGGCGTTGTAAATGAAGGTCATAAAGCGCACGAAAGAGGTTCGCGCGAAACGTCTGTCAACGCTCAACTCGATGCTCAAAGGCGCTTCCTGATTCGCGCCGTCGGCGGCGACCTTCGCCTGACGTTCGCCGACGAAGATGCTGCTCATGGAAAACTGCCCGCGCTTCACGTCCGGGATTTCGACCCACTGCATAGCGCTGCCGGTGCGCCCGCTCTGCTGGTGACGCGTCGCCGCCCTCACCTGATACAGTCCCGGCTTGAGCGCGATATTGTGCGTATAGACGACGCGTGGAATCTCCGCCTCGGCGAGAGCCGCCTGCGGGATGCTCCATTCCTGTTTAGCCGAAGAGACGGGAGTGCCACGGTCGTCGAACACCACCACGACGGCGTCCACGCGCTCATTCTCCTTCGTGTTGTTCGCCAGCAGGTGGAGCGCCTCGCGCGTCAACTCCACGGATGCCGTCAGTTCCGTCGCACCATTCTGAGAGTTCACGTAACCGAGCGCGAGCGAGGTCGGGAGCGCGTTGCGCGGGTAGAGCGAGGTAATCGCCTGCGCTAATTCGTGCTCCGGCGAGGGCCGTGCGGCGGAAGGCGTTTCGATCTTATCTTTCACCTTTTTCGCAGAGGGACGCTCGCCCGGTGTCGTGGGGAGCGCGTCGTAAAAGCCGCGCCGCATGACGACGTTCAGGTCGGTGCGACCTTTGAGTCCGACCTCGATGCGATGAAACTTCGCCGCGCCGCCGTGTCCTTCAATTGTTTCTGGACGCCACGCCAGCAGGTAATAGACGGATGTCTCCTGCAACGCACGGTTGACGGCCTCTCCGATGGCATTCGTGTTGATGAGCGCCCGCCCGCCCGTCTCTGAAGCGATGGTTTGGAGCGGCTCCTGTCTGGCGGAAATCTCCTGCATGTCGGTCGAAGCGAGGCGGCCATAAGGGTCTGGCGGGCGGTCGCTCGAAGCATCCTGCGTGCCTGACGTAAGACCCTGTGCGTCGAGGCTGTAAATCACCACACCGGCACGCGCCGCCGCGTCCGTCACGCGTCGCATGTATTCTCTCACGTCGCCTTTGTAATCGAGCGGGAAGCCTTCGGAGATGAAGAAGAGAATTTTGCGACCGGGCAAAGGCGTCGCCCCGCGCATCAGGTATTCGAGCGAGCGGAGCGTGGTGTTTGTCGTGGTGCCCGACGTGGCGCTGATGAAATGTGCGCGCGACTCGACCATCCCCTCGGCCATGTCGCGCCTGAGGCCCGGATTCTCGCGCAGCACGGCGTCCACGAAAAACGCGCGCACCTGATCGTCGTGGCGTTCGATGGCGAGGGCCTGCACTTCCGACATCGCCGGACGCTCGCCGTCGGTCGTGCTGGACGGGCGCGTGCCGATGCGCGCGAGAGCGGCGCGCAAGACATTCTTGTTGTCCGTCAGTTGTTGAAGAAAACCGATCTGGCCGCTCGCGGAAGCGAGAGCCGCCACGTCGTTCTGCCTTAACTCTTCGTCGATGAAGCGGAGCAGCGTCTTGTGTATGCGCATGCTGCCTTC
>JBAVPI010000921.1:0-7890 GCA_049692915.1 Pyrinomonadaceae bacterium | reverse complement strand
CCGCCGAACTCATCCCGCTCTGCCACACGCTCGCGCTCACGCACGTTGACGTGCGCGCCGAAGTTGAGGACGACGGCATCCGGCTCGAAGCCGAAGCGACGACGACGGCGCAGACCGGCGTCGAGATGGAGGCACTGACCGCCGTCTCCATCGCGGCCCTCACCATCTACGACATGTGCAAGGCGGTGGACAAAGCGATGACCGTCACGGACGTGCGACTCGAAGAGAAGACGGGCGGCAAGTCGGGTACTTGGAAAAGACAGAAGTAATAAACGCAGAAGTAATAAACGCAGAAGTGGGTTGAGAAAACACTCACAGGTAAGGATGAGAAAACGGTCACGCCGCGGAGTCAAAGTATTTTAGAAGGAACTGCTTTCCGGCAACGCGCGTTTATCATTTTGTCTTCCGGCTTTTTTGATTTTTACTTTTTGCCTTTCGCCCGCTTCGTCGTAGAATACGTCCGTTAAGCGACAAAGAGAGGCAGCAGCACAGTTCTTCGGTTGGAGAAATGACGATGAAATTTAAGATCGCACACGACGCGCGCCCGCAGGTCACGACGCTTTTGTTCGCCACCGCCCTGAGCGTCGCGCTCTGGTACGTGCCCTACGCGTGGATGCTGACGTACCCTTTCCAACTCTTCGTCACCTTCATACACGAAGGCGGACACGCGCTCGCCGCCGTCCTGACCGGCAACTCCGTGCGTTCCCTGAGCGTCGCGCTCGACACGAGCGGCCTAACCGAGACGCTCGTTCCGCAGGGTGGACTGTTCTCGCAATTCTTCATCTCCAGCGCGGGCTATCTGGGGGCGACTACTTTCGGAGCTGTTCTCCTGTGGCTCGTGCGTCATAAAGTGAAGGCGCGCGTCGTGCTCGCAGGCTCCGCCGTCATCATTCTCGGACTGACGCTCGTCTTCGGCTTCGTCGTCCCGCTCTCGAACTTGAGTTTCAGCCCGTTCACGGTCGTCTCCGGCGTCCTGATTGCGGCTGGCCTGCTGGCGGCGGCGAGGTTCTCTAACCTGCGCGTCGCGAATTTCCTCGTCGGTTTTCTCGCAGTCCAGTGCGTCCTGAAGGCCGTCTTCGATTTGAAGAACGTGCTGCTGCTCTCCGCTGATTCCGGCGTGCACACAGACGCCGTCAATATGTATCAGGCGACGGGCATTCCTTCGATTTTCTGGGCCATCTTCTGGATCGGCATCTCGTTCCTGATTCTCTCGCTCGCGCTTCGCGCCTATGCCATCGGCAAGGACAGGCCGGGCCAGCCGGACTTGCCGTTTGAAGATTCGCCGCTTGAAGTTTGAGACGCACGTGAGCACAGAAATCTTAAGGCCGCCGGACGCGGGAGCAACAGCAGTCACTCCGCCCGACGGCCTTTCCGCTTCCAACCTTGAAATAGAAATCCTGACGCTAGGGCGACTTCCCGTCGGCGCGCGTCTCATCCTGCGTTGCCGCAAGGACTGGCGCGCGGCCTGTGTCGCCGCCGTGATTGACGCGCGCGTGACGCTCTCCGTCCATTCACCGTCCGGCCACACCTACCGCGTCCGGCGTCCCGCCGACTCTCCGCTCACGCTCGACGGCCCGCTCCCCGTCCTCGGCGAAGGCCGCTGGCGCGCGGGTTTCGCACGCTACGACCCGCGCTGGTAACACCCTTCGACAACCTCCTTCGACAACCTCCGGCAATGACCCTTCTGGCCGTTTCGTCTTCCTGCCGAAACGGGTTATCATGTCTGTTTCGCCGTCGCGCCAAATTGTTCTCCGTGCGCTCCGGCGACCTATTTGAGACATGACAGAACAAGCAATCACAGTGCGCGGCGCGCGCGTCAACAATCTCAAGAATATCTCTTTTTCGATTCCGGTCGAGAAGCTGACGGTCGTGACGGGCGTGAGCGGGTCGGGTAAATCCTCGCTCGCCTTCGATACCGTCTATGCCGAAGGGCAACGCCGCTACGTCGAATCGCTCTCGGCCTACGCGCGTCAGTTCCTCGAACGGATGGACAAGCCGGACGTGGACGAAGTGCTCGGCATCCCTCCGGCCATCGCCATCCGTCAGAAAAATTCCACGCGCAACCCGCGCTCGACCGTCGGGACGCAGACGGAAGTTTACGACTACCTGCGACTGCTCTACGCGCGCGTCGGCATCACTTATTGCCGCGTCTGCGGGCGCGAAGTGCATCACGATTCGCCCGAATCTTCGGCGCAGGAGACGCTCGACGCGCTCGCCGAAGGGACGCGTTTTTACGTCCTCTTCCCCGCCGATGCCGGGATGAAAGTCGAGACGAACGGCGACGTTAAAAAGAGCGCGACGAAGAAGCGCGTCAAGGTGAAAGCCGAAGGGGTCACGGACGCGCGTGCCGTCACGGCTCACGTCATGAGCCTGATGCAGCGCGGCTTCACACGTCTCTACAGTGGCGGCGAGGTCATCGAACTGCGCTCGCCCGACGACTATCAACGCGCGGACTTTGAAGGCGTCTTCGTCCTCGTTGACCGCCTCGTCGCCAATGCGGAGGTGCGCGAACGGCTCGTCGATTCATTCGAGACGTGCTTCATCGAAGGCCACGGCAACGCCCTCATCGAAACCGCCGGGGGCGAACCGCTGCGCTTGCGATTCTCCGAACGCTTCGAGTGCAAGTATGACGGCACGATCTACGCGCAACCCGAACCGCGCCTCTTCAGTTTCAATAATCCTTACGGCGCGTGCCCGACGTGTCAGGGCTTCGGCAACACCATCGGCCTCGACCTCGATCTGGTCATTCCAAATCCTCAACTCTCACTTGAGGACGGCGCGATTGAGCCTTGGACGAAACCGCAGCACGATTGGGCGCGCGTCGAACTGCGCCGATTCTGTAAGACCGAAGGCATTCCGCTCGACGTGCCTTACAGCGAATTGACGCGCCCGCAGCAGCGCGCCGTCGTCGAAGGCAAGGGCAAGTGGGGCGGCGTGCTCGGATTCTTCGCGTGGCTTGAGACCAAGAAATACAAGCTGCACGTGCGCGTCTTTCTCTCGAAGTATCGCGGCTACACGCGCTGCCCCGACTGTGGCGGCGGGCGTCTCAGGCAAGAAGCGCGCGACGTGCGCGTCGGCGCGCAGACGCTTCCCGATGTTTGCGCGCTCTCGATCAAGGATGCCGCGCGCTTCTATGAAGAGTTGGAACTGACGACCGAACAGGCCGCCATTGCCGATAAGGTTCTGTTCGAGATACGGCGACGCCTCCGTTTCCTCGTGGACGTTGGACTCGATTACCTGACGCTCGACCGTCTGGCCTCCACACTTTCGGGCGGCGAAGCGCAACGCATCCAACTCGCGACCAACCTCGGCTCGGCGCTCGTCGGCGCTCTCTACGTTTTAGACGAGCCGTCAATCGGTCTGCACCCGCGCGACAGCGAGCGTCTCATCAAGCTCCTGCACAACCTGCGCGACATCGGCAACACCGTGCTCGTCGTCGAGCATGATGAAGAGATGATGCGCGCCGCCGATCACATCATAGACATCGGCCCGGCGGCGGGCGAACTCGGCGGGCGCATCATCTACGAAGGCGATTTCAACGGACTTTTGAAGGATTCGGGCACGCTCACCGGCAAATACCTGCGCGGCGAGGTGGAGATTAAAGAGCCGAAGCAGAGGCGCGCGGGAAAGAAAAAGATGCTCTCCGTGCGCGGCGCGAGCGAGCATAACTTGAAGAACATTGACGTGAACATCCCTCTTGAGATGCTCACCGTCATCACGGGCGTCAGCGGCTCCGGCAAGTCAACGCTCGTCCACGATGTCATCTACGCGGGAATCAAAAAGCTGCGCGGCGAATGGCAGGGGCACGTCGGCGCGTTTCAAAAACTCGAAGGCACGCAGTTTGTTGATGACGTGATTCTCGTTGACCAGTCGCCCATCGGGCGCACGCCGCGCTCGAACCCGGTCACGTATATCAAGGTCTATGACGCCATCCGCGAAGTCTTCTCGCAGACGCGCGATGCGCAGGCCAAAGGACTCGACCCGTCGCACTTCTCCTTCAACGTCCCCGGCGGGCGCTGCGACGTGTGCGAGGGCGACGGCACGGTGACGGTCGAGATGCAGTTTCTCGCCGACGTGGAACTCGTGTGCGAAGAATGCAAGGGAACGCGCTTCAAACAGACGGTGCTCGACGTGCGTTTTCGCGGCAAGAACATCAACGACGTGCTCAGCATGACCGTCCGCGAGGCGATGACGTTCTTCCGCGACATCAACAAAATCGCCAACCGCCTGCGCGTGCTCGACGAAGTCGGACTCGGATATTTGCGTCTCGGCCAGTCGGCCACGACCCTTTCGGGCGGCGAGGCGCAACGCGTCAAACTCGCCGCGCATTTGTCGAAGAAGACGGCAGCCAAGACGCTCTACATCTTCGACGAGCCGACGACCGGGCTTCACTTCGACGACATCAACAAACTACTCGCCGCTTTCCGCACGCTGCTCGCGGCGGGCGGCTCGCTTCTCGTCATCGAGCACAACCTCGACGTTATCAAGACCGCCGACTACGTGATCGACCTCGGCCCCGAAGGCGGCATCCGTGGCGGTGAGGTTGTCGCCGCAGGGACGCCCGAAGCGATCATCAAAGCGGCGGAGTCGCACACGGGCCGCTTTCTCAAGGCGCACCTCGCGCGTCCCGGCGGCAAAAGCGCCGCGCGGAAAGCATCTTAAAAGCGGACATCCCGGATTCACGATAAGGAGATTTGAAGCGCATGAGCCTGAAAGAACGCATCACGACAGACATGACCGCCGCGATGAAGGCGAAGGACGCGCCGCGCCTCTCGACGCTGCGCATGGTCAAGGCCGCCGCGATGAACCGCGAGATCGAGAAGGGCGGCGCACTGGACGACGAAGAGATGACGAAGCTGCTGCAAACGCTCGTCAAGCAGCGCCGCGACTCGGTTGAGCAGTACGAAAAGGGCGGGCGCGAGGAGTTGGCCGCGAAAGAGCGCGCCGAGATCGTCGTCATCGAAGAATACCTGCCGCAGGCCGCGTCGCGCGAGGAGATTGAAGAGGCCGTCAGTGCCGCCATCGCCGAAACGGGCGCGTCGTCAATGAAGGAGATGGGCGCGGTCATGAAATCAGCGCAAAGCAGGCTCGCCGGACGCAACGCCGACGGGCGCACGGTTAGCGAAATCGTCAAAGCGAAACTCCAGTAAGGTGAGGCCGGAGAGCGCCGGGGCGAGACAAGGCGCGCAGCCTGCTTGCTTGCCACATGCCTCACATTCCCGTATAATCCGTCTCTTGCTCGGAGCACGGTGGCGTTATCCAGTGGGTTCTCGGCCCACTTTTTCTTTTGCGTGCGAGGGTAATTTTCCGGGGAGGGCTTGAGGGAGTTGGGCGACACTTCGGTCGAAGAGCGGATGCGCGAGATTTGTGGCCGCGTGGCCGTCGAGCATGGCCTCGAACTCGTCCACGCTGAGATGGCGAGCAATGGTCGCCTGCCCGTCGTTCGCATCTTTATTGACAAGCCGGGGGGCGTCACCCATCAGGATTGCGCGCAGATGAGTTTGCATGTCGGGACAGTTCTCGATGTGGAAGACTTCATCCATTCGGCCTATACGCTTGAAGTCTCGTCGCCGGGGCTGGAGCGCGGTCTCTACAAACGCGAGGATTACGAGCGTTTCGCGGGCCGGATGGCGAAGATCAAGACGCGCGCGACGGTCGGCGGCCAGCGCAACTTTCGCGGTCGCATCCTCTCCGTCGAAGGCGAGACGCTGTTGTTCGACGACAAGACGAACGGGCGCGTCTCGATTCCGCTTCGAGAGATCGCCAAGGCGAACACCGAGATTGACGTGGAAGAAGAGTTTCGGCTGGCTGCCGAACGCGAGAAACAGAAAAAGCAGGGGTCGGATGTTAGAGATTAGCGGGCGCGTTCAAGTCCTGACTAAACTAACATCTAACATCTACGCTCCAACATCTGAATTTTATGAGTGCATCCATCGCGCAAAGTATTGACGCCCTGTGCAAGGAAAAAGGCGTTGACCGTGACATCGTCATCGAGGCGATGAAGGAAGCCGTCCGCGCCGCCGCACGCAAACAGTTCAAGGGCGGCGAAGACATTCAGGTCGAATGGTCTGCGGACAGCGGCTTCGAGTTGTTCGCCACGAAAGAGGTGGTTGAGGAAATCACCAACCCCGGCAAGGAACTCTCGCTCGAAGAGGCGCGCGAACTGGCAGGCGACGAGGTCGAAGTGGGCGACGAGCTTCAGATTCCCCTGCCGATGGAAGACATGGGCCGCATCGCCGCACAGACGGCCAAGCAGATTCTCTTTCAAAAGGTGCGCGACGCCGAACGCCAGAACATTTACGAGCAGTACATAGACAAGGTCGGCGATCTCGTTAACGGATACGTCAAACGTTTCGAGCGCGGCGACATGATCGTTGACCTCGGCACGGTTGAGGCCATCGTCGGTCGCCTTCAGCAATCGCGCGGCGAACAGTGGGCGCAGGGCGAGCGTATCCGCGTCGTCATTGACGACGTGTCGAAGGAGGCGAAAGGGCCGCAGATTATCGTCTCGCGCTCAAGCCCCGAACTTTTGAAGCGCCTGTTTGAGATGGAAGTGCCGGAGATTTACGACGGCACTGTGATTATCAAGTCGGCGATGCGCGAGCCGGGCGAGCGAGCCAAGATTGCGGTCGCTTCCATCGAGCGCGACGTTGACCCGGTGGGCGCGTGCGTCGGCATGAAGGGGTCGCGCGTGCAGGCCATCATCCGCGAACTGCGCGGAGAGAAAATAGACATCATCGAATGGTCGGACGAGCCTTCGGTCTTCGCCGCCAATGCCCTCTCGCCCGCAAAGGTCAATCAGGTGCGCATCACCGACATCGAGCGGCGGCAGATGGAGGTCATCGTCAACGAAGATCAACTCTCGCTCGCCATCGGCAAGCGCGGGCAGAACGTGCGCCTCGCGACGAAACTCGTCGGTTGGAACATAGACATCCGCAGCGAGGAAGAGATCAAGAAGGAAGTGGCGGCGCAGATGGGCGCGATGATCGCGTCGGGCGAGGCAGTGCCCATCGAACAACTCGAAGGCATCACACCCGCGCACACCGCCATCCTCGCCGAGCATGGCATCAACGACATAGACGCGCTGGCCGCCGCCTCCGTGGACGACCTGACGGAGTTCCTAGACATCAGCCTCGACGAGGCTGAGGGGATTATCACCGCGGCGCAGGCGGTAATCGCCGCCGCGCGTCCTGCCGAGGGTGAAGAGTCAGTCGCGGGCGAAGTCGCGGAAGGCGAAAGCGCCGACACGGATGGCGCACAGCCCGAAGCGCAGGTCGCCGGTGCGGAGACCGCAGAGGCGGGCGATCAAGAGCCTGTCGAGCAGCACGCCGCCTCGGTCGAATTCGACCCGAACTCCGACGCGGGCGGGGTCGAGCCTTCGCTTGAGAGCACGAACGCAGGTTATGACGAGGCCGTCGAGGGACGTTCGCCCTTCATGGCCGAGCCGGAGATTCTTGCACAAGATTCCGCCGACCCGGTCGCCATGACCGAGGCCGACCCGATGTCGGCGGACGAGCTTCTGCTGCAAGGGGCGGGTCGCGATTTGCGCCCCGACACCATCACGCCCGCGCCCGACATCACTTCCGCCGAGGCGGCGGTGATCGAACACAGCGGCGCGACGATGGACGCAGACCGGAGCGCGCCGGACGAAGACGAGATTCCCGTAGGTACGGCGGAAGTAGCAGGTGAGGATGATGATTCTTTCTCGCCCACCGCCGATTTCGATTCCGAGGCGTCCGCGCCTGAAGTACAAGTTTCATCGGCTCCGACGCCCGCGGGCGAGGCGGAGGCGACGAAGTTTGAAGACGTTGCTGACAAAGAGCATCCTGACAATGCTTCCGGCGACGAGTAACCGCAGTGGTCGCGGCGGCGCGCGCCTCTCATGTGAGG
>JBAVPI010000920.1:0-1770 GCA_049692915.1 Pyrinomonadaceae bacterium | reverse complement strand
TGCAGCATTCTCGACATCAACCAGACGGTCGTCGGCGGCAAGTTCGCGATGATTATCGTCGCCGACATCACTCGCGCCAAAGAATCCGCCGCCGCGCTCAAAGACCGCTTCCGCACAGAGGGCGAGCGACTCAGCGTGCGCATCTACGCCCAGCGCGAAGACCTTTTCAATTCGATGCACAGAATATAACGTTAGTGATAAGCGACGAGGGTCGAGCAAGTGGCTCTTAAACTTGTCGCCCGTCCCTTGTCACACGTCACTGTTCTTATGACTCCTGAAATCTCACGCCGGTGTCTGATGTGCGGCGCGTCGGTGCGCGCGGGGGCGCGTTTCTGCCCGCAGTGCGGGGCGCAGTTCGATGGCGACGCAGAGGTATTGAAGGGCGTTGACACCATCATCGAACCGGCGGCGACGGCAAAAGAAATTATGTTGGAAGCGCCCGCGCCGCCCGCGCACAAACTTTCTGGAGACGAGCGGAGCGAGTCCGGGTCGCGCGTCAACAAACCTTTGACGGACGAGCGACGGGAGGAATCCTTCGCCGCGCATGTGTCGGACGGAGCGCACACCCCTGAGCCTGCACGCTCCGTCGTTCCGCACCTTGAAGAATCCCCGCTGCCCGCCGCGGATGCCTCTCGCATCGCCGCGAAGGAAGAGCGCGCAGGCGTCGTCTTGAAGGAAAGTCCGCGCCCTCGCGTCGAGCGTGTGCGTGAAGCTTCGTTAATCGTCGCGGAGGATGCGTCGGAAGATTCCGGCCTGCGCTTTGTGCTCGTCGCGCTCGTGCTCTTTCTGGGCTTCCTGTTGCTCCTGTTTCTCAACGCCTTTATCAAGTAGCGAACCCTCTTCAGCGATGGAATACACACAGGCGGAAATTTTACAGACCGTGCGGATGACGGAGATGGAGCACTTGGACGTGCGCACCGTCACGCTCGGCCTCTCTTTGCGCGACTGCGTGCGCGACACAATCGCGGCCACCGCCGACTGCGTGCGCGAGAAGATGGAACGCACGGCGGCACGCCTCGTCCCCACCGTCAACGAGATCGGCGAGGAGTACGGCCTGCGCATCGCGAACAAAAGAATCTCCATCACGCCCGTCTCTTTGATCGCGGGCAACGCGCGCACGACCGGCGAGTTGATGACTCTCGCACGCGCGATTGACGGTGCGGCGAAGACTGTCGGCGTGGATTTCGTCGGCGGCTATTCGGCGCTCGTCCACAAGGGCATGACGAACGCCGAGAGCATCTTTCTCGACTCGATCCCGGAAGCTCTCGCGACGACCGAGCGAATGTGTTCATCCGTCAATGTCGCGACGACGCGCGCAGGTATCAACATGGACGCCGTGCGACGCGTCGGCATGTTGATTAAAGAGATGGCCGAACGCACGCGCGAGAGCGGGGGACTGGCCTGCGCCAAATTCGTCTGCTTCGCCAACGCGGTCGAGGATAATCCTTTCATGGCGGGCGCGTTCCACGGCATCGGCGAGCCGGAAGCGGTCATCAACGTCGGCGTCTCCGGCCCCGGCGTCGTCAATCGCGCGGTGCGCCACGCGCCCAGAGATACGCCGCTCGACGAGATGGCAGAACTCATCAAAAAACTCTCCTTCAAACTCTCGCGCGCAGGCGAACTGATCGGGCGCGAGGCCGCGCGGCGTCTTGGTCTCCGGTTCGGCATCATTGACCTCTCGCTCGCGCCGACGCCCGTCCCCGGCGATTCCGTCGCGGAGATTATCGAGGCGCTCGGCTTTGAGCGCGCGGGCACGCACGGCACGACCGC
>JBAVPI010000919.1:0-6052 GCA_049692915.1 Pyrinomonadaceae bacterium | reverse complement strand
CTCTTTCGTCCCGACGCTCGTCGCCAACGGGCCATCCGAGGGCGCGTCGGACGCAGACCCCAACACCCCGGCAGAACCGCCCGACGCAAAGACGCCCGCCTCCGACGACACCGACGCGGAAAAAAAGGACGGCACCGGCGAGATTAAAACCGTCAACAAGGACGGCTCGGTGACGATCAAATACGTCAACAGGGACGGCTCGATTGTGACGAGGACGACGAAAAAGGACGGGGTGGAAGAGACGGATATAGACAACAGTTTCGAGTTCTCCGCCGCCGTGCACGAAGCCGTCTTGCAGACGCTCGCTGACCGTCCCAACTCGCAGCCCGCGCTCGTCTGGCTCTCCGACGGCATCACGCCCATCGAGTTCAAGGATCGCGATCAGGCGGTGGCGAGTCTGATTCAGTCGAACGCCATCTTCAGCGCGCTCACTACAGACATGAAGACCGGCTTCAAACTCTTCAAGCCTCTGCTCAAGCCCATCGGCAACTGGGCGGGCCTGAGCATCTACGGCACGGCGCAGTTTGTCGCCAGAGGGACGGGCGGCGAGGCCGTGCGCGTCAACCGCCCCGAAGATTACGCCGCCGGTCTGCGCAAGATTATCGGCAACCTGACGGGACGCTACGCCCTCGGATTCACGATAGCCGAGGCGGAACAGGACGACGGGGTGATGCACGCGCTCGAAGTTCGCGTCAAAGCGCGCGACGCCAAAGGCAAGGAGCGTAAGCTCGAAGTCGTCTCGCGCAAAGGCTACTTCATGCCGAAGGACGGCGAGGCCGCGTCGCGCAAGCCGGATGCCCCGAAGCCGAACTAGAGAGTCGCATTCAAAACTCAAACACAGAAACACGGCAGAGATAGGGCAGCGACAGTTTCATCTCAATGTGTTTTATCTTAACCCTGTCTCCGCATCTTTGTGTTTGACTCCGCCCTGTGAAGCCGACTCTCCAGAGGAACGCCATGCCGGAAACGCACAGGCCCGCCTGCGCCATCATTGTCGCCGCCCTCCTCCTTCTCTGCATACACGCCGGGGCTGCACAGTCGGGCGCATCCCGCGATGCGTCGCGCGCCGTCGCCGCGAAGTGGAAGTTTAAGACCGGCGGCAGCATTTACGGCGCGCCCGCGCTTGACGGCGGCGTGGTCTATGTCGGGAGCTACGACAACGACGTGTACGCGCTCGACGCGGCGACGGGCGCACGCCGTTGGGCGTTCAAGACGGAGGGGCGCGTGCTGTCGCGTCCGGCAATCGCGGGCGGCGCGGTCTATTTCGGCAGTCAGGACAATCGCTTCTACGCGGTGAACGCGGCGACAGGGACGTTGAAGTGGAAATTCAAGACCGAGTATGCGGTCATCTCTTCGCCCGTCGTCGCGGACGGCGTGGCCTACTTCAGCGGGACGAACGGGACGCTCTACGCGCTCGACGCCGCGAACGGAACTGAACGTTGGCACTTTGTTCCCACGGCGGGCGTGCCATCTTCGCCTGTGCTCGCGGGCGACACAGTGTTTTTCGGAAACGCGAAAGGCGTCTATGCCGTCGAGCGCGCGACGGGCCGTAAGAAGTGGAAGTTTGAAACTCCGTCAACGGTCGTCGCCGCGCCCGCCTGCGCCGACAACCGCGTCTATTTCGGCACGCTCGACGGAAGCTTCTACGCGCTCGACGCGGCGGGCGGTCAAGTGAAGTGGCAGATCAAGGTTGGCGGCGGCGTCCCTTTCTCGGCCACAATCGCGAACGGGGCGGTCTACTTCGGGAGTCTCGACGGCAAGCTCTACGCGCTTGACGCGGCGACGGGCGACGCGCGCTGGAATGTCCAGACCGCAAACGGCATCACCTCCGCGCCCGTCTATACGGACGGCATCATCCTCTTCGGCAGCAGCCTCGGCCTTCAGGCCGTCGAAGCGGAGACGGGCAGCGCCGCGTGGGAATTCAAAACGGAACGCACCACCTCCGGCCCGCCCGCGAGCGACGGCGGCGTGATCTATTTCGGAAGCTGGGACGGAAATCTGTACGCGGTGCAGTGATGCAGGCGACGCTCAACACAACCGGAGTCGCATCCGTCGCACGTCCGGTCGAACGTTCTCTCTCGCCGCCGCCCTGCTGTCTTCAAGTCTGTGCGATTTAACTCACCATCCGCTTCTCAAAAAAAATCAAAGAACCATCCGTAGATCGCGCGGCCTATGGCGGGCCACACGCTAAAGACGATGAAGCCGAGCAGTCCGAGAGGCAGGCTGATTATTTTGTAGATGTGTCCCTGAAAGAACGAGGAGACCGCGAAGTAAGCGATGAGACACGACAGGACGCCGACGAGGTACAGCAGCACCGTGAGCCACAGGGTCGTGCCTGCGACGAAGTCGCGGACGGAGAGCGCGGCGAAGGCCGACCAGCCCGCTTGCAGAAAGCAACTGACGACGAGATTCGAGATGACGTAAGCGTCAACGTGCGTGTAGATGTCTAAGCGAAAAAAACTTTGCAGGCGATTGACGAGCGCCGCGATGATTGCGGTCGCGATCCACAGGATGGCGTAGCCTCCGGCCAGACGAAGCGCCAGCACCGGCTTTGCCACAGGCCAGAGCAGCAGTGCGATGAGCACGAGGAAAACTATGTTCAGCGTGCTCGCGACGAGGATTTCAAACAGGTCTTTCTGCTCGTCGTGCATTAACCATTTGCTGATCTCTCCCATAAAGCCACGCTTCTCCGTTTACCACGGCAGGCTGTCGAGACGTATCGCGCCGGAGGGCCACTCGCGCCCGCCGAAGGGCAGCACCATGACGTTCAAGGGCGAGCGCATCGTCCCCTTTGACTGCTCGAAATCCGTCGGCTCGTTGACGAGTTGCCAACCCAACCGCTCGTAGAAGGGCACGAGTTGATCGCGGCAGAAGAGCAGCCCGAACTCGACTCCCAAATTCTCGGACATGAACGACGCGGCGCGGCGCATCCCGCTCTGGGCGTAACCTTGACCCTGCGCGTCGAGCGCCGTGGCGACTCCGCCCACTCCGCCGACGACGATGGGCCGTCCGCCGACAGTGACCGTGTGCTTGAGCATGCCGACGTGCGTCGCCGCGCGCCCGTCGTCGTCCACGAAGATGTGCCAGTCCTTGGGCCTCCACTCCAATTCGAGATTGCCGAGTCCCCAGATGTCCTCGCCCCAGTTAAAGAGACGTTCGTATTCCTCTTCGGTCATGTGATCTTCGAGCCGCAACTCAATCGCCATAAAAAGTGTTTCCTGATTTTCGGGAGTCATCTCGCGGAGAGGGCCGCCGCAGCCGCGTGCTTCCTTCGACGCGCGACGCCGAACACGGAAGCAGTTCGCGCCGACATGTCATACAACTTACCGCGCCGCCTTGTAAACAGGGTTTGCCCTCTGCGCCCGAAAATTTATATAGTGTGCGAACAGCTGAAAACCGAAACGCAATCCACGTCGGTGCTTTCCATTAACCGAACGCGAAAATTTTAAGGAGTCTGCCGTGATGACAAGGGCCACCCGTCTCTCTCGAACCATCTCCGTCCTGATGTCGGCAATAATTCTTGCCGGGGCGCACGCGTCCTTCGCGCTCGCGCAAGGGGCGGGCGCATCGTCGGAAGCGGAGCGCAGCAATTCTTCCGCCGAGAAAAATCCCTTCAAGCCGCTCGCCTATCGTCAGATCGGGCCGTTCCGCGGCGGTCGTGTGTCGGCGGTCGCAGGCGTCGCAGGTCAACCGATGGTCTACTACTTCGGCGCGACGGGCGGCGGCGTGTGGAAGACGACGGACGGCGGCGCGACGTGGGAACCCGTCTCGGACGCGACGTTTAAGACCGGCTCGGTCGGGGCGGTCGCCGTCGCCGACTCTGACCCGAACGTCGTGTATGTCGGGATGGGCGAAGAGACTTTGCGCGGCAACGTCTCGCACGGCGATGGCGTGTACAAATCAACGGACGCGGGACGGACTTGGAAGAAGTCCGGACTCGAAGACACGCGCCACATCGCGCGCGTCCGCGTCCACCCGAAGAATCCAGACCTCGTCTATGTCGCGGCCATCGGTCACGCCTTCGGAGCGAACACGGAGCGCGGCGTCTTTCGCTCGAAGGACGGAGGCCGGACGTGGGAGAAGATTCTGTATCGCGGCGACAAGGCCGGCGCGGTTGATCTCGTGCTCGACGCGACGAACCCGAACATCATGTACGCCGCGCTGTGGGAGGTCGTCCGCAAGCCGTGGACGTTCGAGAGCGGCGGCCCCACGAGCGGCATCTTCAAATCAACCGACGGCGGCGATACGTGGACGGAGTTGACGCGCAACGCGGGCCTGCCGCGCGGACTCGTCGGCAGAGTCGGCATCACCGTCTCGCCCGCGAACCCCGACCGCCTGTGGGCGATCATCGAGGCGGAGGACGGCGGCGTCTTTCGCTCGGACAACGCGGGGAAGACGTGGACGAGAGTCAACGAGCAGAGAAATCTCAGACAGCGCGCGTGGTACTACTCGCGCATCTACGCCGACCCGCAGAACGCGGAGTCGGTCTATGTGCTCAACACAGGCTTCTACAGGTCGAACGACGGCGGGCGCACCTTCGCGAACATCTCCGTGCCGCATGGCGACAACCACGATTTATGGATCGCGCCGAACGACCCGACGCGGATGATCGAGTCGAACGACGGCGGCGCGAACGTCTCTTTCAACAGCGGGCGCACATGGTCGGAGCAGGATCAGCCGACGGCGCAGTTCTACCGCGTCGCGCTCGACACGGATTTCCCGTATCACATCTACGGCGCGCAGCAGGACAACTCGACCGTTAAGATCGCGAGCCGCACGGGCGACTTCGGCATTGATCGCGCCGACTGGTACGACGTGGGCGGCGGCGAGTCCGGCTGGCTCGCGCCCTCGCCGAAGGATTCCGACATCGTTTACGCCGGATCATACGGCGGCTACCTAACGCGCTACGATCACCGCACGCGCCAACTCAGGGAGGTCAACGTCTATCCCGACAACCCGATGGGCCACGCGCCGTCTGATTTGAAATACCGCTTTCAATGGAACTATCCGATTCTGTTCTCGCCGCACGACGCATCAAGCGCGGGCACGCTCTATGCCGCGGGCAACATTCTCTTTCGCTCGACGAACGAGGGACAGAGTTGGGAGGCCATCTCGCCGGATTTGACGCGCAACGATAAGTCTAAACAGATTTCCGCGGGCGGGCCGATCACGAAAGACAACACGAGCATTGAATATTACGACACGATTTTTACGGTGATGGAGTCGCCGGTTAGCAAGGGAACGATCTGGACGGGTTCGGACGACGGACTCGTGCAGGTCACGCGCGACGCCGGTAAAACTTGGTCGAACGTGACGCCGCAGGGCATCCCCGATTTCATCCAGATCAATTCCATCGAAGCATCGCCGCACGACGACGCCGTGGCCTACGTCGCCGCGACGATGTACAAGTCCGACGACTTTCGCCCGTACCTCTACAAGACAGGCGACTACGGCAAGACGTGGACGAAGATTACGACCGGCATCCCCGACGGCGCTTTCACGCGCGTCATCCGCGAAGACCCGAACCGGCGCGGCTTGCTCTACGCCGGGACGGAGACAGGGATGTACGTCTCGTTCGACGACGGCGCGCACTGGCAAGCGTTTCAACTGAATCTACCGGTTGTGCCCATCACAGACCTCGCCATCCACAAGCGCGACCGCGATCTCGTCGTCGCCACTCAGGGGCGAGGCTTCTGGGTGCTCGACGATCTGCCCGTCGTGCAACAAATGTCGGAGGCGATGCGCGCCGGACAGGGTGAGGCCGTCTTGCTCAAGCCGGAGGACGCCTATCGCTTTCAGGGCATCAGCGTGCCGCTGCCCGCGACCGCGACGCTCGGACAGAATCCGACCGCGGGCGTCGTCGTCTATTATTATTTGAAGAACAGGCCTGCGACCGACCTGACGCTTGAATTTCTCGACACGTCGGGCAAGTCAATCAGGAAGTTTACGGCGAAGGCTCCGCCGCGTCCCGCCCCGACGCCGACTCCCACAGGCGGCACTGCGGGGCAACCGGGCACTTCCACCGCGCCGGGTTCGGCGCAGGTGCAACAGC
>JBAVPI010000918.1:0-3548 GCA_049692915.1 Pyrinomonadaceae bacterium | reverse complement strand
ACACCGAACCCGCTTCGGTCGAGCAGCAGCGCGAACTCGGCAAGACGTGCCCTTCGCTCTACGATTTGCGAAATCTGTTTCAGGTCAACGTCGAGGAGGGCCGACACCTCTGGGCGATGGTCTATCTGCTCCAACGCTATTTCGGGCGCGACGGGCGCGACGAGGCCGATGCGCTGCTCGAACGTCGGAGCGGCAACCCCGACAAGCCCAGAATACTCGAAGCCTTCAATCAGCCGTGCGACGACTGGCTCAACTTTTTCTGCTTCACGATGTTCACCGACCGTGACGGCAAGTATCAACTCGCCGCGCTCGCCGAATCGGGCTTCGAGCCGCTGGCGCGTACCTGCCAGTTCATGCTGACGGAAGAGGCGCACCACCTCTTCGTCGGCGAAACCGGCGTCGGGAGAGTCGTCAAGCGAACGGCGCAACTGATGAATGAGGGCGACGCGCGAAGCTTGGGCGGCATCCCGCTCGACATTCTCCAACGCTACATCAACTTCTGGTTCAGCTATTCGCTCGACCTCTTCGGCGGCGAGATCAGTTCCAACTCCGCCGACTTCTTCGCCGCCGGACTGAAAGGTCGTTATCAGGAACAGAAGAAGTACACCGAGCACCATCTGACGGACGAATCATTCGCGCTGACGGTCGTTGAAGACGGCCAACTCTCGACGCGAGAAGTGCCGATGCGCAACGCTCTCAACGAAGTGCTGCGCGGCGAGTACGTCGCCGATTGCGAGCGCGCGATGGTGCGCTGGAATGCCTATCTCGACGCCGCCGGTTTGAGCGAGCGGCTCTACCTGCCGAGCACGCGCTTTCACCGACATGTCGGCGAGTACGCGGGCCACGAGTTCGACGTGAGCGGTGAACTCATCGGCAAAGACGAGTTCGCGCTTCGCAAGGACGAATGGCTGCCGACGCTTGAGGATCGCGAATACGTCCGCAGCCTCATGCAACCCGTCACCGAACCCGGCCAGATCGCCAACTGGATCGCCCCGCCCGACCGCGGCATCAAGGGTCTGCCGTTCGAGTTCGAGTACGTCAGGCTGTGAGGAAATAATTAACAGGGGTAGGCAGGATTGACAGGATAAGAGAAGAGAGGAAGTGATGAATGCGGAATGAAGAAAGTGCTGTTGGCTTCAACTCATCGCTCACCACTTTCCATTCCGCACTTGCCCTCCATCCTGTCTATCCTGTTCACCCCTGTTAATTCTTCTTAAGTTTATGTCGGCGACACTCTCAGAAACTTTCACGCGCTACGACCGGAAGCTTGAGTTCATACTCCGCACCGCCGCGCGCATCTTCGCCGAGAAGGGTTATCACTCGACCTCGATGCGCGACATCTCGCGCGAGACGCGCGTGAGCCTCGCGGGACTTTATTATTACTGCAAGTCGAAAGAGGAACTGCTCTTTCTCATTCAGGACAACTGCTTCGGCCACGTCCGCGAACGTCTGGAAGAACGCCTGAAGGAGACGGGCGAGCCAATCGAAAAGCTGCGGCTCGTCATCGAGAATCACCTCTCGTTCTTCGCCGCGAACATGGCCGAGATGAAGGTGCTCTCGCACGAGGCCGACTCGCTCGCGGGCGAGATGCAGGCGCACGTCTCCGGTAAAAAGCAGGGGTACACGCGCCTCGTCCGTCGCATTCTCTCCGAAGTTTACGCGCGGCAGGCGCAGGCCGATGCGGGTCAACAGAAGATTGATCTGACGGTTGCGACCTACGCTCTCTTCGGCATGATGAACTGGATTTACAACTGGTACGACGCGAGCGGTAAGCTCTCCGTCAACGATCTGGTGGACAACGTCTCGCGCCTCTTCCTCTCAGGTTTCCTCGCCGGGTCGCCGGACGATGGACTACAATCCAAACCCAGAACGGCCAGAGCCGAACGCCCCAGTGTGTGGCGCGCGCCGCAAACGTAATTCAAGCCGTAGTCGTCAAACCACGGCCTGATCGTTCTCATCTTTGATAGCGACGGAGCACATTATAAATGTCAGAAGCGGAAGCGAAGGTTCAGGAGTTGCCGGACGAGGCTAGCAGTCTAGTGCAATATCATTTGGACGGGGCGGTCGCCGTCTTAACACTCAACGACCCGCCTGCGAACACTTATTCCTACGAGATGATGCGCGAACTCGACCGCGCGATTCTCGCGGCGCGCATGGACGAGGCCGTGCAGGTCATCGTCATTACGGGGAGCGGCGAAAAGTTTTTCTGCGCGGGCGCGAATATCTCGATGCTCTCAAGCGTGACGCCGCAGTTCAAATACTACTTCTGCCTTCACGCCAACGAAACGCTCTCGCGCTTTGAGCAGACGCCGAAACTCGTCATCGCCGCCATCAACGGCCACTGCGTCGGCGGCGGACTCGAAGTCGCTCTGGCCGCCGACATCCGCCTCGCGCGCAAGGGTGCGGGCAAGATGGGACTGCCGGAAGTTTCTCTGGGCGTGCTGCCCGGCACGGGCGGCACGCAGCGACTCGTGCGCGTGGTCGGCAAGTCGCGCGCCATCGAATTGATGGCGACGGGCGAACTGTTCGCCTTCGAGCGCGGCGAAGAGTTAGGGTTAATCAATCACATCTACGAGGCCGAAACGGGCGGAGCGTTCA
This sequence comes from Pyrinomonadaceae bacterium, assembly GCA_049692915.1. Taxonomy (GTDB): domain Bacteria; phylum Acidobacteriota; class Blastocatellia; order Pyrinomonadales; family Pyrinomonadaceae; genus JAIVJG01. The sequence continues at coordinate 950 of JBAVPI010000918.1, read as the reverse complement.
TGGAAAGGGTGCTGGCTTACGCGCGCGGCTTCACGACACCGGAGAGGGCGGCGCGCGCCGTCGGCTCGATCAAGCGCAGCGTCCAGACCGGCGCGGAGATTCCCTTCGAGTCGGCGCTCGCGCTCGAACGCGAACTGCAACAGCAACTCTTCGGCTCGGAAGATGCGCGCGAAGGTCTCGACGCCTACGCGCAGAAGCGCAAACCAACGTTCAAGGGTAAATAGTGAATCGTGAATCGTGAATGGTCGTCGCGCGCCGCTCAGCTTGAGCTATAACTGCTCGGCCTCAGCGACATTCAATCCGCCATTCACCATTCACGATTTACGATTCACGACTCACGAACTATGTACGACAACATCAAAGTCGCATTCGACGCGGGCATCGCCACCATCACGCTCGACCGCCCGGAGAAATTAAACGCCTTCGCGGGACACATGCGGCGCGATCTGGCCGAGGCGTTGGAGCGCGCGGCGAGCGACGCGAACGTCTATGTCGTCGTCATTACAGGCGCGGGCCGTGGTTTTTGCGCGGGCGCTGACGTGAAGTTCATGGGCGAATTGATGGAACGCGAGGACGCGGAGGAGTTCAAGCGACTGCTCAACGCGGGTCGCCGCGTGCTGACGACAATTCGCTCGATGACGAAGCCGGTCGTCGCCGCCGTCAACGGCCCGGCCTACGGCGCAGGCTTCAACCTCGCGCTCGCGTGCGACCTGCGCCTCGCCGCCGAGTCCGCCTCCTTCAGCCAGTCGTTCGTCAAAGTCGGACTGCACCCGGATTGGGGCGGCTCATATTTTCTGCCGCGCGTCGTGCCGTCGAACATCGCCTGCGAGATGTTTTTTCTCGGCGAAGCCTTTAACGCACAGCAGGCTTTGCGGCTCAACTTCGTCAATCGCGTCGTGCCCGACAACGAACTCGCCGCAGAGACGCGCCGTTTGGCCGAACGCCTGCGC
>JBAVPI010000917.1:0-2594 GCA_049692915.1 Pyrinomonadaceae bacterium | reverse complement strand
GCCGCGCCGGTGGTGTACGTGGCGCTCGGAGATTCGACGGGCGTGGGCGTGGGCGCGCGGCAGGGCGGGGGTTACGCGGCGCGTCTGCTGGAACGCCTTGAGCGCGTGCGGGCGGGGTCGCGGCTCGTCAATTTGTGCGTCAGCGGGGCGACGAGCGCGGACGTGTTGCGCGGGCAGGTCGGGCGCGTGGGCGCGGCAGCACCGACGCTCATCACGCTCGGCATCGGCATCAACGACATCACACACGGCCTCGCGCCCGAAGAGTTCGAGCGCAACTGCGATGAGATCGCCGCGCGCTTGAGAGAGCAGACGGACGCGCCCGTCGTCGTCACGAACATCCCCGACATCTCGCACGCTCCCGCCGTCCCCGTCTCCATGCGTGAGGGTGTGCGCACGCGGCTCAATCTCTTCAACGCGCGTCTCGCTGCCGTCGCCTCGCGCCGCCGCTTCTCGCTCGTGGACGCTTATACCAAGAGCCACGCCCTCATCCCCGCGCATCCGGAATTCTTTTCGTCCGACAACTTCCACCCGTCCGACGAGGGCTACGAATACTGGGCGGCGTTGATGTGGCCGTGGTTGAAAGAGGCTGTCGGGGAAGCATAAAGGGGCGCGACTTTGTGAAGCACGAGGGGCGCGACTTTGTGCGTCGGGCGACTCGCGCGCGCGTCCAATCATTGTCATGCGCGTCCAACATATTGGACTCCTCAACGCCGCCTTGCCTGACCGCTCCGCCGGTTATAATCTGGCGACGTTCTCCAATGTCGCCGCGCATTTCAGTTCGTTTCAAATCGAAAGCGGACGAAGCGCAAACTTAAACACACTCGGACACGTATTGGCTGTAGCAACCCGCGCTCTTTAGTTTACCCGGAATCTTTGTGGAGGTCGAAATACCCTTGCTCAACACACGCTCGAATCGTCCCGGCATGATCGCGTTCATGCTGCTCCTGCTCGGTCTCGTTTCGCTCAACGCCGCGGCGCAGAGCGCGCCCGCCGGCCCGACGAGATTGCTGCGCTTCCCAGACATCAACGGCGACCGCGTCGCCTTCACTTATGCGGGCGACCTGTGGCTCGTCTCGCGTGCGGGCGGCGAGGCGCGTCGTCTGACGGCGCACCCCGGCAACGAGGTCTTCCCGAAATTCTCGCCCGACGGCAAGTGGATCGCTTTCACCGCCGACTACGACGGCAACACGGACGTTTACGTCATGCCGTCGGAAGGCGGCGAGCCGCGTCGTCTGACTTATCACCCGGCGGCGGATCAGGTCTTGGGCTGGACGCCCGACGGCACGCGCGTGCTGTTTCGTTCGGGACGCACGAGTTTCTCCGGTCGCTTCGACAAGCTGTTCACCGTCTCGCTCACGGGCGGGATGCCGGACGAGTTGCCGCTGCCCGCAGGCGGCCTCACGTCTTACTCGCCCGACGGGACGAAGATCGCCTACAACCGCATCTCGACCGAGTTTCGCACGTGGAAGCGTTACCGTGGCGGCTGGCATCAGTTCGTCTCGATCTACGATCTGAAGAACAACGTCTATGAAGAGATACCGCACACCGAAGCGGCGGACACCTTCCCGATGTGGTACGGCGACTCGGTCTATTTCGACTCAGACCGCGACGGCGTGATGAATCTCTATCGCTACGATTTGAAGACGAAGCGGCTCAAGCAACTGACCGACTATAAAGAGTACGACGTGAAGTGGCCGAGCCTCGGCGCGGGCGAGCGGCCCGCGATTGTTTACGAGAACGGCGGGCTGCTCTATGCGCTCGACTTGAAATCCGAGAAGACCTCGCCCGTGCCCGCGATGGTGCAGAGCGACATGACCTTGACGCGCCCCACTTTCGTTAAAGCCGAGCGCTTCATCTATTCCTTCAGCCTCTCGCCTTCGGGCGCACGCGCGCTGTTCGGCGCACGCGGCGAAGTCTTTACCATCCCGGCCAAGAAAGGCGACGCGCGCGATTTGACGAACACGCCCGGCGTGCGCGAGTTGTTCCCCACATGGTCGCCCGACGGCAAGTGGATCGCTTACTTTTCCGACCGCACAGGCGAATACGAACTCTACATCCGCTCGCAGGACGGCACGGGCGAGGAGCGCCGCATTACGACCGACGGCGCGGCCTTCCGCTTCGGCCCCGCGTGGTCGCCCGACTCTACAAAGCTGCTCTTCGGCGAGAAGACCTTGAAGCTCTTTTACGTGGACATCAACAACGGCGGCGGCAAGCCCGTCTTGATTGACGGGTCGCGGCAGGGCGCGATCAACAGTTACGACTGGTCGCCCGACAGCAAGTGGGTCACTTACGCGAAGGGTCTCGACAACGGCTTCCAGCAGATTCTGCTCTACTCGCTCGACGGGCGAAAGCAGTATCCCGTGACCGACGGCATGTCGCCGGACGGCAGTCCCGTCTTCGACAAGAACGGCAAGTATCTCTACTTCTTCTCCGACCGCAACTTCGTCACGCCGAGTTTCAGCAACTTTGAGTTGAATCCCAACTACAACAACACGACCGGCCTCTACGTCGTCACGCTGGCCGCCGACACGCCCTCGCCCTTCGCGCCCGAATCCGACGAAGAGAAGGGCGCGGACGCGACGACACCCAAAGGC
>JBAVPI010000916.1:0-3452 GCA_049692915.1 Pyrinomonadaceae bacterium | reverse complement strand
CTTCAAACTCCCACGTCGCGAGGTCAACGTCGGGCGTGCCGTGCGCGTCGAGCACGGGCCACTTGCGCGTGCGCGTCTGGCCGGGCGGGATGCGGTCTTCGCGCCGCGTGTCAGGGCTGATAATCAACTCTTCACCGGCCAACTCTTCGGGCCGTCGCGGCTCACCCTTTTGATATTTCGCGTCGCGAAAAATGCCGTCGAGAAAACTCATAACACCTCAAGAGGAATGACGGGCGGCGAAGAACGAGTGATGAGCAGGAAGCTTTTTAACCGTCACCCGTCAACCCATTCCCCCGTCACACGTCATCGCTTTTTTGTTGACCTCTCCGCCAGCTTCATCAACTCTTCCGGCATCCACTTGCCGACGCCCTTCTCCAACGGGCCGCGGATGCCGACGCTGCGGTCGTGCCAGTCGTCCGCCGCGCCCATCGGCCCGCGCTCGCGCTCGTAGCGAACCGTCTGTTCGAGACTCATGGCGATGCCGCTGATAATCTCGCGCCAGTCTTCGGTCTGGATGCCGCGACGAACGAGCGAGAGGCCCGCCGACCAATCCTCTTCGGGCGCGCGCGAATCCTGTTCGGGTATCGCGAGGATGTGCATCGGAGGCATCGGCGTGCCTTTGTATTCACTTAAAAGTTTGGCGCGCAAATCCTTCAGAGACAGTTCCGGATTCTCGCGCATCAACGTTTGCGCGCGCCGGAAAATGTCGGGCACGGTCGTTTGTTCTGTAGACATCGGGCGTCGAAACCTCTTCTTCAACTTCTGTGTTTTGTCGGTGCGGATAATTTATACCATTTGCCGTCCCCGTGTCATTGAAGCGGGCGGGGCGGGCCTCTGCTTTTCTATGACACACGACGCGCGAGGCGGCTTGCGAAAAGAGTCCGGCGCATCCATCATGTGCTTCATCAAAAATTTCATCGAACCGGCAAGGGGGCGTACTAATCGTGTCTGAAATTATCTCCATCGAACCATCCATCATCCACACGGACGCGCCCGCCGGGCGTCTTGCGTGCCCGGTCTGCGGACGTGAAGCGCCGGACGGGCTTGTAGCGTTCGACGCTCTGCCCGTTCACCTGAAAAAACCGATTGCCGCCAACGCGCCCGCGGGCAGTCTCGTCTCGACCGTCTGCCCGCGTTGCGTGCAACTGTTCGAGCGAGCGCATCTCGCCCTCGCGCAGCACGCCGTCATCTTCGAGCAGGGCGGCTACGTTCTTCCGACCCCGCTTCGGATGGGCGCTGACGAGCGTTTCACAGGGCGCGGCGTGACCATCGCTTTTCTCGACTCCGGCTTTTACGCGCACCCCGATTTGACGACGCCTCACAACCGCATCCTCGCCTATCACAACATCGTGCGCGGCGGCACTTCGACGCTTGAGACGAACGACCCGATGAGTTGGCACGGCATGATGACCTCGGTCGTCGCCGCCGGAAACGGCACGCTCTCGGACGGTTTCTATCGCGGCATCGCGCCGGGAGCGAACGTCGTGCTCGTCAAAGTCAGCAAGTCGGGGCGCATCTCTGAGAGCAACCTGCGCCGCGGGCTGCTCTGGGTGATGCAGCATCGCGAGAAGTACAACATCCGCGTCCTCAACATCTCGGCGGGCGGCGACTATAACGAGTCGTACCAGCACAACGCGCTCTCGCGCGCCGTCGAGCGGGCCGTGCGCGAAGGTCTCATCGTCGTCTGCGCGGCGGGCAACTCCGGACACGAGCCGGGCCATCCGGTCTTGCCGCCCGCATCCGCGCCCTCGACCATCGCCGTCGGCGGACTCGACGATAAGAACTCGCTCGACCGCGCGCGTCGGGGCATGTACCGTTCATCCTACGGCCCGACCTTCGACGGACTCCAGAAGCCCGAAGTGATCGCGCCCGGCATCTGGGTGCCCGCGCCGATTCTGCCGCACACGCCGACGCACGCAGAGGCCGAACTCTATGCAAAGCTTGACCGCGCGCCCGACACGGAACTGCGCGCAATCATCGAAGCCGGCAAAGAAGTTGACCGAGACCTCTACGACTCGCGCGAACTGCCCGCGCATCTCCTGCGCCATCTCATCACGATCAAACTGCACGAGGCCGATGTCATCAGCGAGCATTATAAATTCGTGGACGGCACTTCGTTCGCCGCGCCGGTCGTCTCTTCGGTCATCGCCTGCATGCTCGAAGCCAACCCGCACCTGACGCCGCAGCAGGTCAAGCGCATCCTGATTGACACGGCCGAGCGCGTGCCCGGCGTCGAGATTGACCGGCAGGGCTGGGGCGTCGTCTCCGCCGCGCGAGCCGTCGAGTTCGCGCTCGCTTTGCGCCCGCTCGCGCCGTGAACTCTTGCGCCTCTCTGATAAATCCGTCACCTGACAACTTTTTACGGCGGTCGTCCGAGGCCCGTCACTTCAAACCGGAGTGACGGGCCTCTCGCTTTGAGCGCGATTCGGGCGCTTTCAACGCCAAATCAATCTTCCTTTGTTAAGACGCGCCTGTGGCTTGAGGATTGCCAATGTCTTTGGACGCAAGTTTTTGACAGGAGTTTAAAGAGATGTTGAGAGAAGAATTCGCGGGAGCGGGCAAGACGGGCGCTTCGTTTCTATCGCCGCTTGAGCGGAGGATTGCGAGGCGCGTCCTGCCGAAGATACCGGCTTGGTTGGAGACCCATCACCTGACGATGCTGACGCTCGTGTGGTGCGCGCTCATCGTCGTGTTCAGTTATCTGGCGACGGGCGATTTGCGCTGGCTCTGGGGCGTGTCGCTGATGGTCGTCTGCCAGTACGTGACGGATCACTTCGACGGCAAGATCGGCAAGTACCGCGATACGGGCCTCGTCAAGTGGGGCTTCTACATGGATCACCTGCTCGACTACGTTTTCCTCTGCTCGATTCTCGCGGGCTACGCGCTGATCCTGCCGGAGCGTTCGCGCCCTCATCTCTTTCTTCTCCTGATGATCTTCGGCGCATACATGGTCAACTCGTTCCTCGCCTTCGCCGCCACAGCCGAGTTCAGAATCAGCCATCTCAAGTTCGGCCCGACGGAATTTCGACTCGCGCTCGTCACGACAAACGCGCTGCTCATCCTCTACGGCACGCGCGGGATGGAGAGGGCGCTGCCATACGTCGCCGCCGGCGCGTTCGTCGTGCTCTGCCTGCTCGTCTATCGCACGCAGAAAGATATCTGGCGACTCGACATGAAGCACAAAGCGAGCGCTTCAGAGGCAGATTAATAGTTCCGGATAAATCGGGAGAACTTCATGAGCCGTACAGGACTTCACCTGATGAGGGTTTTCGCCATTCTCGTCGCCGCGACGGACTGTATCGTACTCGCCTTTTTGTTTTTCTGGTTGGTCGTCAACGGCGGATACGTCGAGTGTGGCAAAGGTGTCTTGAATGGCCCCGACTGGCCTCGCGTTTTTATCTCATACGTTGTCCCGCCGATGTTTGTCTTGCTCGGTTCAATACGCCTTGTTA
>JBAVPI010000915.1:0-1725 GCA_049692915.1 Pyrinomonadaceae bacterium | reverse complement strand
ACCCGAAACCAGCCCAACTCGTCGGCGTCGTCACGTGCTCAACGCCTTTCGGCATCATTGGAGTCTTCACTACAGTCACGAAGAGCGACAACGCCGACAACTGGGTGTGCTCAACGCCTTTCGGCATCATTGGAGTCTTCACTCTCAATCATTACAAGCGCACGGGCAAAGTGCCGAAGTGCTCAACGCCTTTCGGCATCATTGGAGTCTTCACGCGCAGCACGTCGCCGCCCCAGATCAAACCTTCGGGCGGTGCTCAACGCCTTTCGGCATCATTGGAGTCTTCACCGACCGTGACCGGATGCGACGGGCCGTTGAAGAGCAGTGCTCAACGCCTTTCGGCATCATTGGAGTCTTCACGCGCGGATAATCAAGTATGCACTTGAGAGCTTTCGTGCTCAACGCCTTTCGGCATCATTGGAGTCTTCACTATACTGTGATTCCTTTGAAGAACCTCCAATAAATCGTGCTCAACGCCTTTCGGCATCATTGGAGTCTTCACAAAGAAACCCCTTGTTTGAAGTGGGGGAGGCTTCATGTGCTCAACGCCTTTCGGCATCATTGGAGTCTTCACTTCGTCCCTCGTAGGCCGCGCCGCTCGCGATCTCCTCGTGCTCAACGCCTTTCGGCATCATTGGAGTCTTCACTGAGCACATCGCCGCCCCAGATCAAACCTTCTGGCGGTGCTCAACGCCTTTCGGCATCATTGGAGTCTTCACGGACGGTATGACTCGCGCCTGACAGGATCAGGCATGGTGCTCAACGCCTTTCGGCATCATTGGAGTCTTCACTCAACGATGACCCGTCAAGTGAGTGGCACGGTCATTAGTGCTCAACGCCTTTCGGCATCATTGGAGTCTTCACTCGAGAGCCGCCATGCGCTTGCCGACGGTGAACCAAAGTGCTCAACGCCTTTCGGCATCATTGGAGTCTTCACCGAACGACACGGACTTCGAAGAAGACCTGATGTCGTGCTCAACGCCTTTCGGCATCATTGGAGTCTTCACCTGACGCGTCTCCGATGTTTTTAACGTTGTCCGAGTGCTCAACGCCTTTCGGCATCATTGGAGTCTTCACAAGAATCTCAAAACAATTGATAATCACGTCCGGCATCTGTGCTCAACGCCTTTCGGCATCATTGGAGTCTTCACCCGGTGTGCTCTGTTTTTGTTCTTCATTTGACCCTCGTGCTCAACGCCTTTCGGCATCATTGGAGTCTTCACTTCTACACCCCTGCAAATCCGATATTCCCTCTTAAAGTGCTCAACGCCTTTCGGCATCATTGGAGTCTTCACCCAACAAAAAGAATTTGCACGTGCGGCGATTGACGTGCTCAACGCCTTTCGGCATCATTGGAGTCTTCACTCCCAGACAGGAGCACAATCCACGGCCTCATCTTCGTGCTCAACGCCTTTCGGCATCATTGGAGTCTTCACACGAATTATCATCAATATAAAAATGAATAAGAAGTCGTGCTCAACGCCTTTCGGCATCATTGGAGTCTTCACTCCGCACCGGACTGTGACTTCAAATGGCATGTTCGGTGCTCAACGCCTTTCGGCATCATTGGAGTCTTCACTCGTTGCGCGAGGTTGCGACCCTGTGTGTCGGACTGGTGCTCAACGCCTTTCGGCATCATTGGAGTCTTCACAGAGACGGTCAGGGCCGGAGAGGACGCGCGCACCTTGTGCTCAACGCCTTTCGGCATCATTGGAGTCTTCACCA
>JBAVPI010000914.1:0-1865 GCA_049692915.1 Pyrinomonadaceae bacterium | reverse complement strand
CATGTGAATAAATCCTCCTGCACAGACCATACGGCCAAACGTCCGCGTTCGTTCCGGGTCATGCACATCTTAACACACGGTCACTCGAACAAAGACACATGGTCACTCGAAACGAAGGGACAGGGGCGGCGCGCTGAAAAAGCTTTGCGCTGAACAGGGAGAGAGCCGGCGGCCCTTTAACTTTTCCGCCGACTCTCTTGCACCCCTTTGCCGTTCACCCTCTACTGATTCGCGCGAACAGGCCCGTAGGCCGGACGCGCGGGATGCACGGGCGGATTTTTCCTGAGTTGTTCGTTGATGATCTCGATGGCCTTCTCAAGCTGCGGGTCGTGGCCGGAGACCATGAGGTCGGGCCGCGAGTCAACGTCCACGTCAGGCTCGACGCCCTTGTTCTCGACCACCCATTCGCTCTTGCCGTTGTCCGCCGTCCAGATGGCGAACGAAGGCGCTGTCACCGAGCCGTTGTCTATCATCGGCAGCGTGCCGCTGATGCCGACCAGTCCGCCCCACGTCCGCTTGCCGACGATGGTGCCGATTCCGTAGCGGCGGAAGTAATAGGGAAAGGCGTCGCCGCCCGAACCCGCGTACTCGTTGACGATCATCACCTTCGGCCCGTAGATGGCCGCCGAAGGAGTCTTGAAATCAACGCCCTCGCGCGGCGCGTAGTAGCTCAGAAGTTGACGGCGCAGGCGTTCGACGAAGAAGTCGGGGATGAGACCGCCGCTGTTCCAGCGTTCGTCCACAATCAGACAATCCTTGTCGGTCTGCGCGTAGAAGGCTTTGGCGAACGAGTTGATGCCGCCGATGGAAGTGTCCGGCACGTGCATGTACGCGCAGCGATTGTTCGTCGCTTCGAGCACCTTGCGGCGGTTGCCTTCCGTCCAGTCGAGATAGCGCAGGTTCGTGTCGCTGCCGATGGGACGGACGGTGACGTTGCGCGCGCCCGCCTCGGACGGCTTGTCGTTGATTTTGAGCGTGACCTGCTTGCCGACCGTGTTCTCGAAGGGCGCGAACGGGTTGCTGCCCGCGCGCAAGGCTTGACCGTTGACGGCGATGATGTAATCGCCCTCTTTGACGATCACGCCCGGCTCCGTCAGCGGCGAGCGCGTGGCCTGTGACGAGTTGTCGCCCGTGTAGATTTTCTTGATGCGATAGAAGCCGTCGCGCGTCTCCAAGTCAACGCCGAGCAGTCCGACGCCGACGCGATTAAGCTGCGGCAAATCGCCGCCGGAAACGTAAGAGTGCGACGTGCTGAGTTCGGCGATCATCTCGCCGATGATGTAGTTGAGGTCTGTGCGGTGCGCGACGTAGGGCAGTTCCTGCTCGTAGCGTTTCTTGATGGAGGCCCAGTCGAGTCCGCGCATCGTCGGGTCGTAATAGAAGTCGCGCTCGATGCGCCACGCCTCGTCGAAAATCTGCTTCCACTCGGCGCGCGGGTCGAGTTTCATCTCAAGGCCGCCGAGTTCGATCTTGCCGTCGCCGACCTTCTGCCCCGGACGGTTGTCAATGATGCCGAAGACGGGGCCTGCGCGGTAAATAATCTTATCGCCGCCGGGGTTGATGTCGTAGCTCGTGATTCCGGCGAGCAGCACCGTGTCCTCGCGCTTCGTCATGTCGTAGGTGTGCAGGACGTTTGCAGGCGCGGGCGGGCCGTCGCCTTGCGGCCCTTGAGACGATGACGGGTTGGCGAGATAAAAGATGCGATCCTTCGACGCGAGCAGGCCGTCGTAGTTGCCGATGGGCACTGGAATGTTGATGACGCGGCGGTTCAAATTCTCCACGTCAATCTTCACGGGCTTGACGGCGGGCGGTTTCGCTCCTGCTTCATCCTTCTTCGCCGGTTCAGCCGCCGCGCCCTCTTTCTG
>JBAVPI010000913.1:0-5487 GCA_049692915.1 Pyrinomonadaceae bacterium | reverse complement strand
ACTGAGATACTTCGGCGGGCTGAGCGTAAAAGAGACAGCCGAGGTGCTGGCCGTCTCGCCCGTCACCGTCGCCCGTGACTGGGACATGGCAAGAGCATGGCTGGCGCGAGAGATGGGTCATGGAAGTTAAGGACTGGCAGCGCACAGAGGGCATCTTCCATGCGGCCCGCTCCCTCGACGCCGGAGAGCGGGCCGCACACCTCGACCTCGCGTGCGCGGGCGACGAGGCGTTGCGCGCCGAAGTCGAATCGCTGCTCGCCGCCTTCGAGCGGCGCGCGGACTTTCTTGAGGACGGAGCGTTCAGCACCGGTCTGAGAATCCTCTCCACAGACCAGACCGAGTCGCTGGTCGGCAGGCAGATCGGGACTTACCGGATTCTCAGCCAACTTGGACGCGGCGGGATGGGCGAGGTCTATCTGGCCGAAGACACGAGGCTGGGCCGCAAGGTCGCGCTTAAATTCATCTCCGGTAAGTTGATGAATGACACATGGGCCAAGAGACAACTCGTCAAAGAGGCTCAGGCCGTGGCGATGGTGGAGCACCCGAACATCTGCTCCATCCACGGTCTGGAGGAGGCCGAGGGCCACACCTTCATCGTCATGCAGTACATCGAGGGCGAAACCCTCGCAGACCTGATTCGCGCGCGCACGCCGGATGCTGCGGAGGCGGTCTCGCTCGCGTTGCAGATCGTGGCGGCGGTCGCAGAGGCCCACGCGCACGGCATTATTCACCGCGACCTCAAGCCGCATAACATCGTCGTGAACGACTGCGGGCAGGTGAAGGTGCTCGACTTCGGACTCGCCAAGATCATTCAAAATCAGGGAGTACTGCCGCTCGGCGAGGATTCGAGCCGATTCTCTCAGGGCGGACTGGTCATCGGGACGGTGGCCTACATGTCGCCTGAGCAGTTGCGCGCCGAAAAACTCGACTTCCGCAGCGACATCTTCAGTCTCGGAACGGTGCTTTATGAACTCTTCACCGGCCTGAAACCTTTTGCGCGCGCGAGCGATGCTGAGATCATCTCGGCCATCCTGACCAGTCCACCCTCCCCGCTGGCGAGACACGCGCACGGCATCCCGCCCGAACTCGGTCACATCGTCTTCAAGTGTCTGGAGAAGGACAGAGAGAAGCGTTACCAATCATCGAGCGAGTTGCTCTACGACCTCGGCAACATTCGCCGGCAGAGAAACGGCGCAGCCTCGCGCCGTCGCTCCTTCAACCTCAGTGCCGTGGCCGCCCTCGCGCTGTTGCTCCTGATAGTCGTCGTCTCGGTACTGGCATACAGGCACATCACAAGACCCTACACGCTGGCCGTACTTCCCATCACCAACGAGAGCGACGACGCAGGCATCGAGTATCTAGGCGATAGCTTGGCCGAGAGTCTTATCAATAAACTCGCTCGCCTTCCCGAATTGCGTGTCAAACCTTTCACCGCCGTTTCGGGTTACAAGAGCACAGGCAGCGACCCGCAAAAGGTCGGGCGCGAGCTTGCGGTTGACGCCGTGCTGCTGGGGAAAATTGTGCGCGAGGGTCATTCGTTCGTGCTGGAGATGGATTTAGTTGACGCGTCGGACGGCGCGAAGTTGTGGGCCAAGCGTTACGATACGGTGAACACGGCGGCCATCTCCGAGCTACAAAATGACATCGCCGTCAAGGTCGCGGCGGGTCTTGAGCTTCCACAGCGCGGGAGCGAGCAGAGGCTGTTGGCTGCCCACGACACGGAAAACGAGGACGCATACAGAGAGTACTTCCGCGGCAGGTATTTGTGGAGAAACCGTAATAAGGAAAATATTCAGAAAGCCGTCGAGAAGTTCAACGCGGCCATCGCGCTCGACGCGTCCTTCGCGAAGGCGCACGCCGGGCTGGCCGATTGTTATGTGCTGATGAACAGCCCCGCATACGGAAACATGCCTACCGAAGAGGCGATGAACAGGGCGAAGGCAGCCGCTAAAGACGCGCTCGAACTCGACGAGTCGCTGCCCGAAGCGCATACCTCTCTCGGCGTTGTTCACCTGAAGTACGACTGGAACTGGACGGAGGCCGAGAGCCGTTTCCGGCGGGCCATCAGCCTCGACCCCGACTATGCACCGGCACACTACTGGTACTCGCACCTGCTCACAATTACAGGGCGTCAGTCCGAGGCAATTACGGAGAGCGAGTTGGCACGTAAACTCGACCCGCTGTCCCCTCTCACGCGCATGAACTACTGTCGCGAGTTTTACTTCGGCAGGCAATTCGATAGGGCCGCGACGTGCCTCAACGAGATACTCGCCGAAGACCCCTCCAACGTCAGCGCCCAGCGCACGCTCGGCTTCGTCTATCTACAGAAGGGGATGAACGACGCGGCCATCGAAATCTTCGAGAAGATACCGGAGACAAACCGGGCACTAAAGGTTGTCGCACTCGGTTACGCTTACGCGCGCGCGGGTCGCCGGGCCGAAGCGTTCCGAATCCTTGCCGAGGTGGAGGAGATGTCTCGCAACGCATACATCCCTCCGCACGAGCGGGCGGTCATCTATCTCGGTCTCGACGACAAAGACCACGCCTTCGCATGGCTGAACAGGGCTTGCGACGAACACTTCGCGGCGATGATTTATCTGACCGTTGATCCCGCCTTCAACGTTCTCCGGCAGGATGCGCGGTTCGCTGAACTGGCGCGCCGCCTTAACCTTCCGAGTCCTCCTCCGGCATGAAGCTCAAAGCCGTCGGGACGATTGCGCCGCGCATGTTCGGCGACCGCGGCGAATAGAAATCTACTCCGAATACGAACGGCGGAAGGTTGCTGTGGCTCAGGCTTTGGATGCGTGATTGGCGGCAGGCGAGATCTCGAGCAATCTGTCGGCGGCGTCCTGCGCAGAGGGCTGCCGGCCGACGTTTACGGCGAGCAAGCCCGCGATGAGTCGGCACACTTCCGACGGGATGCCCCGCCTCAATTTTCCTAAAGGGGTCGGCGACGAGGGGCGCGGTAACTCGCCCGTCAGCAGCAGATGGATGGTCGCGCCGAGTGCGTACAAGTCTTCGTAAACTCTCGACACCGCATCGGGGAGACGCTCCGGCGGGGTGAAGCCCTGAGTACCCCACGGCATCGGGTCGGGGCGGTCGCCGGGGCAGCCTCCTTCAAAATCGAGAGGTCTCAATGCGCCCGTCTTCGTCAACATGATGTTGGACGGCTTGCAGTCACGCCAAGACCATCCGGCGGCGTGGATGCGCGCGAGCAGGAGCGCGACACCGGCTCCGAGCCGTAGCGCGCGAGACATCGAAAGCCTCCTTCGTCTCCTGAGCAAATGAGCCTGAAGAGTCTCGCCCTCGATGAACTCTGTGACGAGATAGTAATTTCCATCAACCCCGAACGAATCGTAAATGCGCGGCACTTCAACGCTCGCCGCCCTCAGAGACGCGAGAACGCTCTCCTCATTCCTGACCCTCCACGAGCCGTCACGCCCGTCCCAGTTCAGTTCGCCTTCGCGGCGACCCTCCTTGATGATGCAAAAGCGTGGCGACGCGTGGCGCATGTCAACGGCTTCATACACGCCGCCCCTTCCCCTCTGGGTCAAGGCGCGGAAAGCCCTATACGTCGTCTTGAGCGGACTCTCAACGGAGGTTGCGGGCGCGTCCGGCGGTTGTTCTGTGAAGGGACTTACCGCCCAGACGGGACTGCCCGCGGGCGCGTCGCGCAGGTCGGGAACAAGTCGGCCTTGCGGGTCGCGTATGGCAAGCGTTCGCGTGCCGTCCTCGTTCTCGATTTCCAACCGCTTGAACGCCCCGTACCGGTAGTAGATGCAACTGTCGGGATAAAGTCTGCGGTCGAACGGGACGGTCGGCGCAGAGGTGCTGCCCAGCAACTCGTACAACTGCCGCGCGATGTTGACAGCTTCTGCGGGTGTGCCGGGATAGACGGTGAAGAGCTTGCCGACCTGACTGTAGCCGTAATAAAGCCCGCTGTTTATTTTCTGCGCTTCGATGAGAGAGTTAGGTGCTTTGAAGAGTATGCCGCAGCCGCTCAGCAGCGGAGCAATCTTCTCCAGTACCGTGCAGGCCGTCAGCACAGTGGCGGAGACATGGATTTTCCAACCCTGTTCCGGGTCACTTGCAGCGGCGGAGCGACTGAGCAGCCAGATCGAATTTTCCGAGGGAAATGGAAGGTACTGCGAACAAAGCTCACGCCAGCGTTCGTCGAGTTCAGACCGCGGATTAACTGCGCCTGCGTGGAAGTGTTCGGGGTGCGCGTACATTTGACTGCCAGCGGCGACGGGCGCGCCGACTATGCCTGTTTGTTTTGCATCACATCAACGCAAGCCCGCGCGCCCATTGTTTGAGAATTTCATCTGCGCAAGCGACCTCGACGCCACTCTCCGGTGGCCTTGCCTCCGGTCGGCGGTCGCAGCGGTCGGCGGTCGCGCCGGTCAACTGCGGCGCATGTGGTTTGCCTGTCTCGCAGGCAGTCCTCATGGAAGGGTCTTGTCGAGAACTTCATCAATACCGTCAAGCATCCCGTTGTCGGTGCCGGGCAGGCACATAGCGTTGGCAATCAGGTAGCAACGCGCCTGACGAACGTATGGGAGATGATCGCCGGTCAGAGTCGTGAGACGCGTCAACTGCTCCGGCGTGGTGGCGAAGTTACCCATGTATTCCTTCCATGCGTCCGATTCCATCCCCTTATACATGGCGAGGATGGCCTGTTTCCTCAGTTCGTCGCCTTTGCCGGGGTCTTTTTTGACTTCCGCTTGGATTTCAAGAACCCGATCCTTAATTGTCTTCTTTTCCTCTGGCATGTGACCTCTCCTTCTAAACTGACAAGCTCCGTCTGGTTGGCGTGCGCGCGCGCGGCGTGTTGTTGTTGCAGTTCCAGAGTACAACACGCCGAGCCGCCGCGCGCGCACGCGCTTCATCAACCCTGTTAATTTCCGAGCGGGTTGATATGGTTTCCTACAATACGTTCCACGAAGAACAACAGGTCTGGCATACGGAACCGTCCTTTCCTGACACCGAGGTTCGGCTCCCAGATGGGACTCCCTTTCACGGGCGGCAGGATAGAGACTCTGCTCTTTCTCATCAACCCGATGAATGTCTCGCCGACGATGCGGCTGCCCACCGGGCCGAGGCATTTCCCTGCGTGATGCTCTTCGGCCTCCTTCAAAATGTAGTACCAGAGAGGGGTCAACTGGTCGAACCCGGTGCTCTCCAGAATCTCGCGTCGGCGCTCGCTCGTCCCCTTCTTTATCTCATCCGGCGTGAGTTCGCCGACCCCCAACCTTCTCGCGACGCACTGTCCGGCGGGCAGCCCCAAGAATCGCCCGCGGAGCAGATTGCGCACAGGAAGTGAGGCCATCAGCTTTTCTTCATCCTTCAGGAAGGGAGGAAGTTTCGTCATCGCTGTGACGAGTGACGGACAGATACTTCGCGCCCTGTTGGAGTGCTGACTGTTCACGACTTCGGGAATATCTGTGAAGTCGAAAAATCGCGTCCAGTCAATCACCCAACTGCTCG